>CALUQC010000105.1 GCA_944322805.1 uncultured Bacteroidales bacterium
ATTTTTCATCGAGAATGCCGTACTTTATCACGTTCTCCTTATTCACTGGAACGCTTATCTTGCGAGACATTATGTAGTCCACCATTTTGCCGCTCGTAAGCTCCACTTTCGCACGCGGATGCTTGAACACGCGCATCACGTCAGAGATGGAAATGACCGTATCGCGCACGTCATATATAAAGACAAGCTCGTTCGTCCCGTAAAGGTACTGGTCCAGACCTACGGTCAAGGGCAGCGGGGCAGACTCGTTGCAGGCGTACTTCATCTGGTCGATATGCCAGTCGGTACCGAGCAGCGAGGTGTTGCATATGCGCACGTCGGTCCTCACGTTTTCCACCTCCTGGGCATACCAGAGAGGGAAAGTATCGTTGTCCCCGTGCGTAATGAGTATGCCGTTCTCCCCTACGGAATTCAGATAATTGCGGGCCATCTCCACGGCCGTATATCTGTGGCTCCTGTTGTGGTCGTCCCAGTTCTGCTGCGCCATAAGGGCCGGGACACCGAGGCAGAGGAGGAAGACGACGGATGCTGCCGCAACGGACTTGCCCTCCGCACATCTGTCTCCGGAAGATTTTCCGACGGCAGCCGGCTGTTCCGGAGAAGATTTGCCGGAAATCAGGCCTGCGACCAGAGAATACAGGGCGGGAACGGCAATTCCAATCCATATCGAAAAGGCATAGAAAGAGCCTGCATATGCGTAATCACGCTCCCTGACCTGGTACGGAGGCTGATTCAGATAAATCACGATGGCTATGCCTGTCATGAAAAACAGGAGGAATGTCAGCCATGTACCCCTTTTGTCCTTCGCGAACTGGTAGAAAAGGCCTATCAGTCCGAGCAGCAGGGGCAGCATATAGTAATGATTCTTGCCTTTGTTGTGTTTCAGATAGTCCGGAGCATCGCTCTGGTCGCCGAGACGTGCCTTGTCTATGAAACCGATGCCGCTTTCCCAGTTCCCTGCAAAGATTTCACCTGGTGTAGGACTGTGTATGTCATTCTGCCTTCCGGCAAAATTCCACATGAAGTACCTCCAGTACATCCAGTTCATCTGATAGTCCAGGAAGAAGCCGATATTGGTCAGGAAAGTAGGCTTCTTGTGCTCGGCACCCGGGACCGGAGTCCCCTTCCCGTTCATGTATGACTCGTAAAAGTCGGCATACCTCTGGTCTCCCCCTGCCCACATGCGAGGGAAAAGCATCTTGCCCTCGGCAGGATATTTCAACTCACCGGGACTGTCGGCATGCACGTATTTGCCGTTCAGCGGAGCCCAGTACTTAGGCGTCACCACCTCGTACGGGGCATCGAAATACTGACCGTAAAGCAGAGGCGTGGAGCCGTACTGCTCGCGTCCGAGATAACGGATCAGGGTAAAAGGATTGTCCGGCTGGTACTCGTTGGTCGGAGTCTTGGCGGCCGACCTTATGATCACTACCGAAAAAATGGAGAAACCTATGACAATAACCGTGAAGCAAAGCAGCAGCGTATTGGCCACCACCGCCTTTTTCTTCATCGTGCGGAACAGTCCCCAGAAGCACGCAGCCAGCAGGGCAACCATGAAAAATGCCGCACCGGTATTGAAAGGCAGTCCGAACACATTCACGAACAGCAAATCGGTGTAAGCCGCAGCTTTCGGGAGATAAGGTATTATGCCGTAAAGTATTACAGCCAGTATCACTGCCGAAAGAATGAAGATTTTCACGTATTCCCAGAGCGAATAATGTCCGTTTTCCCGCTTTTTATAATAGAACATGAACACCAATGCAGGTATCGTCAGCAGGTTGAGCAGATGCACGCCTATGGAAAGTCCCATCAGGAATGAAATCAGCACTATCCATCTGTTGGCATACGGAGTGTCGGCCTGCTCGTACCATTTGGTCATGGCCCAGAAAACCACCGCCGTGAACAGTGAAGACATCGCGTAAACCTCGCCCTCGACGGCGGAAAACCAGAATGTATCGGAAAAACAGTATGCCAGGGCGCCCACAATTCCGGAGCCGTAGACGGCAATGGCCTTCGATACCGGGTAAGTCCCGTCGGATGAAGGCTTTACAATTCTCTTTGCAAAGAATACGATGGTCAGGTACAGGAAAAACACAGTCAGAGCCGAGCACAATGCGCTCATCACATTTACGGCGACTGCCGCATGCATGTTGTCCGAGAACATGGTGAAGAAGCGTGCAATCAGCTGGAAGACAGGGTTTCCCGGCGGGTGTCCGACCTCAAGTTTGTATGAAGACGCAATGAATTCGCCGCAGTCCCAGAATGAAGCGGTAGGCTCGATCGTCAAAAGATAGGTGACAGCCGACACAGCAAGTACGAATGCGGCCGCAATCCTGTTCCAAAATCTGAATTTCCTGTTGTCCATTTATCCGGTTTTTCGTTTCAAAATTTCAAATCGGTAAAGTTAATACAAAAAATCCATTCTCCGCAAAAGATCTCTCGACTCCGCCTGCGGCTTCGCTCGAGATGACAAGGGGAGGGCTGCGGTCGAGATGACAAGGTGGAGGGCTTCGCTCGGGATGACAATGACTTTGATAACAGTAAAGCACGGTCATGCATCCAAAGGCGCAACCGTGCCATACAATCCTCGATAGTAACAGCGTGATTTGTGCTCCTACAAGGCAGCAATCGCCGCTTCCGACAGCCCCGTGACCTGCATGATGGTCTCTACAGGCATTCCTATTTTCTTCATCCCGGCAGCCGCTGCCGCAAGACCTTTCTCCAAACCTTTCTTCTCACCCTCTGCCAATCCTTCCTGACGGCCTT
>CALUQC010000106.1 GCA_944322805.1 uncultured Bacteroidales bacterium
TCCATATTCGTATTTTTGATGGATTCAAATGTAAAGTTAGTAAATTAACACCATCCGTGAAGCGGCGCGCAGATTTTATGGAAGCCAAAGTGCAACTTTTCGGATGCCGGCACAGTCTAATGCACGAATTAAAACAATAAAGTCATGGAAGGTTCATTTTATGATTTAGCAACGGAATTTTTGCTGCCTGTTTTCATCTGTGTAGTGTTGCCTGTATCAATCGTATTGATAGTCATGCTGTTCAAAAGCCGGGACATGTCCAGGAAGTCGGATATTATCAAATACGCCATAGAAAAGGGCGCAGACCTGGATGTGGACAGGATGATGGAGGCATTCGACAAGGCTGCCTCAAGGAAACACAGGACCACCGCGCAGTATCTCCTGAGCCGGATCGTCTCGGGCGTGACATTGCTTCTTGCCGGTCTGGCGGTCATCCTTGTCACGGTTTTGTCAGGCATGTCCAAGGACGGCCTCTGGCTGTTCTGTCTTACGGGTGCCGTAATAGCCATAATCGGCATTGGGATGATCGTGGCGTTTTTCGTAGGCAGGAAACTGCTCCCGAAAGACGGACAGGAATAGCAGGCCATATGACCCGGGAGCAGTTCATTGCATCGGTTTCCGCCGAGCAGGAGTCGCTGAGGCGTTTCCTTTGCGTCCTGTGCGGCGGTGACCGGTTCATGGCTGATGACATAGCCCAGGAGGCATTGCTGAAGGCATATCTCTCTTTCACCCGTTTCGAAGGACGGTCCAGATTCGGCACATGGCTTTTTCGCATAGCCTGCAACTGTTTTTATGACAGAAAAAAGCAGGGCGCCAGTCTCCGTGGCGGAACTTTTGCCGACCTGCCCGCCTCCGAAGGATTTTCGGATGAAGAATCCGATGCGGGATTCCGGTATCAGAAACTGTATGCGGCTGTAGACGAATTGCCGGAAAATGAAAAGGTGGCCGTACTCCTTTTTTATATGGAGGACAAGTCCGTTAAGGAAATATCGGACATAACCGGCATGCCGCAGGTAACGGTGCGCTCCCATCTTTTCAGGGCAAGGAAGCATCTGAAGAAATTTTTAAGCGATGACAGCATATGAAGACACATAATTCCGGTAAAATGAATACGGACGCCAGAATAAGGCAGTTTGTCAGGGCTTGCCGGCCTCCGGTCACTGACAGTGCGGAATTCATGGAAGAATTTACCCGCCAGGCGGATCTGCTGCCTGTACCGGCTTCCATGACAAGGGAGGAAAATCTGAAAAAGACCGAACAGCTGTGCAGACTCGGCGCCATTTTGTCCCGGGGGAAAAAGCGCAATATCGCGGAAGGTGTTGCCGAGGCCGTTGCGGGCATTGCCGTTTCCATCCTTGTATTCGCGGCCGTCACCATGTTCCCATCAGCATGGACGGAAGCGGAAAGCCGGCTCGGCATCATGTATGATTCCATTGCAGGTACATTCCGAAATTTTCCACTGCTGTTGTCCTGCTTTCTTGCCGTTGCCGTTATTGCCGTATCTTTCCGGTATGTGAAAGGACCGGGAAAAGATTGCAGATAACCGGTGCGGGATACTGAAAAAATTGAGAGGCGGTCCGGTATTCAGCCGCGCCGCCTCTCAATTATCGTAATATCGTTGTTTATTATTCCGCCGCAGCAGGCTCAGGCGACATCATTATTTCTATGAAATTGCCCTGTCCCAGGATTTCCTTCACCGCAGACTTGATGTTTTCGGCGTTTATGTCGGCGATGGCTGCTTCGTATGCCTTGTCGAAGTCTGTCCCGTGCTCGTAATAATACCTGAGATTGGACAGCCAGTAGCTGTTACGGATTCTCGATTCCGGGATATTCTTCTTGAAGTTTTCGATTGTCATGGCCAGCTGTTCTTCGGTAGGCCCTTCGTTCATCAGCTTTTCAAGTCCGTCTACTGCTGCTTTTCTCAGTTTGTCGGCAGATTCGGGATTCGTGTCGAAGTAAACCTGCACCATTGCCTTTTCCTTAGGCTTGTCCTGAAGGGAGAAATTGATGCTGGCCCCATAAGTGCCGCCTTCCTCCTCGCGGAGCGTGGCCACATATACCATATCCATGATATACTGGGCGGCGTCCATCATCACCTGACGGTGGATAGAGTAAGGCAGATATGCGTAGTAAACCTGGAATACGGTACTTTTCGGAGTCTCCATCTTCACATTGAAGTGGTCCTCCACTTCACCCTGCACCATATCCTCGTGCCTGTCTATCCATTCATGCGCCTTCTTGCCCTTAGGCAGCGAGCCGGCATATTTTTCAACAAGCGGTTTCAGTGTGTCCATGTCCACGTTGCCGACAATGACCAGCGTTGCTCCGGCTATATTGTCGAAAAGCGACCTGTAAACTCTTTCAATTGTGGCGAGATTCGCTTTTTCGAGGACCTCGTCACTGATGATGAAGCGTCTCGGATTGTCGCCGTAAAGGACCTTGTACATCTCTTGCTGGAGTTTGAAGTCCGGCTGGTTTTCTATGTTTGGAAGCAGGGCTTTCAGCTGTGCGATGCCTGTCTCGAATTCGCTTTCATCGAAACGCGGCTCCATGAACATCAGATACATAAGCTGGAATGCAGTCTCGAGATCTTTCGGAGAGGATGATACTCCAATGCCGTGGCTGAGGCTTCCGATGAACGGAGAAGCGCTTACGTTCTTTCCGGCCAGCATTTTAGGCAGGTCCGCTCCCGAGAATTCTGCCAGACCGCTGTTCTGCTGGAAGATACCGAATATGTTTTCTTCAAAGGACGGCAGGTCTTCGGTCTCGATAAGGGAGCGTCCTCCGTCCATGTAAAGCTGCATCATTATCTGATCCTTCTCGTATTCGGTAGGGAGGACAACGACTTTGAGACCGTTCCTGAGTGTCCATTCCGTAGCTCCGTAGACAGTGGTTTTCTCTTTCTTGACCGGCGAGCCTTTCAAGGCTGACGGATCGAGAAGCGGAATATCGTAGCTGACTGCTTCATTGGCCTGGATTTCGGAATTTTTCACCTCGTCCAGTGCCGTGATGAAGTCATTCTCTGAAGGATGAGAGATACCTTCTTTTTCAGGGGCCTTGTACAGGATGACAATATTTCCGTCAGTAATCATCGAGGCTGCCAGCTGGTTTACGACTTGCGTGTTGATCTGTGCAGAGACAGCCTTGGCTACTTCATATTCCGTTTCCGGCTCCATGTACGGGTAATTGTCGAAGAAGTTGGCTATATAGCTCTGTACGAAATCCGCATTTTTCCTGGAATCGGCGCTTTTCGCCTGGCTTTCATAGTAGCTGAGCAGATTTTGCCTGGCCCTGTTTATCTCATCGTCGCTGAAACCGTACCTTTTCATTTTTTCGATTTCAGTCATATATGCCTTGAAGGCACTGATGCCTTCGCCGTTGCGGCAGGATACGCTTCCCATCGCGACTTCACAGGTCTCGCAAAGTCCGCCTATGCCGAAGCTGGCATTAAGGAACGGTGCGTCCGGTTTCGATGTGATGTCGTTGAACCTTTCACTCATCACGGATGAAATGATGTTCTTGATATATCCCATGGTGAATGCCAGGTCCGTATTGTTCAGCTCTTCAGGCAGGGGCTCATGCTTCCACATTACGGTCAGAGAAGTGGACGAAGCCTCCGGATCGGTGATGATGCCTATTACCGGCTCCGTGTTCTCCGGAATCTTGTGCACAGCCTTCGGCTGCGGGTTTTCCTGGGCTGGAATATCGCTGAACAGGGTCTTGATTTTGTTTTCAATGCTGTCCACATCCACATCTCCCACGACTATGACAGCCTGGAGGTCCGGACGGTACCATGTATGATAGAAATTGGTAAGGCTTTCCGGCTTGAATGTCTTGAGGTTTTCTTCGCTTCCGATAAGAGTGCAGGTCGCGTATTTGGAATCCCCGAAATAATATGGCAGGGATTTTTCGTGCATTCTCCAGTCAGCGGTCCTCCTTGTCCTCCTTTCCTCGAGTATCACGCCTCTTTCAGCGTCAATTTCCGCCGGATCGCAGGTCACGTAATGCGAATAGTCATGCATGATGAGCAGGCAGGTATCCACGATGCCTTCCCTTACAACAGGGATGTTGTTCAGCATGTAGGTGGTCTGCTCCACGCCTGTCGACGCATTGATATTGCGGCCGAACTCGGCACCGATTTTCTGGAGATAGTCGAGCATGGTCTTGCCCGGAAGATTCTTGGTGCCGTTGAAGCACATGTGTTCGAGGAAATGCGCCAGACCGTCCTGATCCGGGGTCTCCTGGATGGCTCCGACATTCGTCGCGAGATAGAATTCGGCTCTTTGCGCGGGTTTGTCATTGTGCCTGATGTAATAGGTCAGACCATTGTCCAGCTTGCCTTTGCGGACTTGGGGGTCATCAGGCAGCGGTGTCTGGCCGAACAGTGATACCGTCGAGAATATGACGGCAAACAGAAACATTATTCTTTTCATAATATCATAATTGTATATTTTCCAAAAGTGCGGCAAATATAGCCTTTTTCTGTCGTAAAAAGGATAAAACAGGGATGCTGCTCCTGAAAAAATTCCTAATTTTGCAGACGAGGGGTGCCTTTCCGGCAATTTGCATGCCAATACTTGCTATGGATGATTTCAGGTTGAGAATATTCATGACTGTCGCTGAATGCGGGAGTTTCACAAAAGCTGCCGGGAAACTCGGAATCTCGCAGCCTGCCGTAAGCCAGAACATAGCCGATCTCGAACAGGATACCGGCATCAGACTTTTTGTGAGGGACCGGAGGAATGTCAGCCTTACTCCGGAAGGGATTCTGTTCAGGTCATATGCGGAAAAGATTCTGTACTGGTGCGATGCCGCCGGCAGGATGTTCGGTGCGGGCATAAGGAAAAACCGTGTGAGGTCGGTCAGGATAGCGGCCACGGAAGATGTAGCATCGTGCATCCTTCCGGATCTCGTCTCGTCGGTCCGTACCGTCATTCCGGACATGAGTTTCGAAGTGACGGATTTTCAGGGAATGCCAGGAAGTGCGCCTGATTTGGCGATTGTGACGGAACGGTATCAGGACAGGTTTGATTTCGAGACGTCAGGACGAAAGAATCTTGCTGGCGGGAACTATACCGCCACCCCGATAGGAATGCCTGCCGCCTGTGCCGTAGCCTCTTCCTCCGGTCCGCTTGCCTTTTCTTCCCTCCGGGAAATTCCGGATACGGCCTCCATTGCCTACTGGTCCGGACCCGGCCCGGCGAAGGATATCCTGCCGATGGACATGCTCCCGAATATCAGATTCGAGTCGTTTTCCGTTGAAGCGGTGAAAACAGCGGTAAGGCGCTCCGCAAATATTGCAGGCATACTGCCGTACCATGCGGTAAAAAGGGAACTGGAAGCCGGGGAATTCGTGCAGCTGCCGTTGCCGGCTCCGCCGTATATGATGACGGCCGAACTCATCATCCGTGATGAATTCGGCCGTACATCCGTGGGAAAACTCCTGTCGGAAAAACTGAAAACCTATTTCTGACTCTCAAGCCATCTTCCGAGCGAAGTCTCGAATTCGCTTCTGGCATATCCAAGATTGTCTTTCTTTACAAAATCGGTCGTGGAGAATCCCCATCCGTGTCCTCCTCGCGGATATATGTGCATTTCAGCGCTCACTCCATTGCTTACCAGGCTGTTGTAGAAGATGATGCTGTTTATGACAGGCACGGTCGTGTCGTCAGTGCAGTGAGCCAGGAATACAGGTGGGGTATCCGGAGTGACTTTGTTGCTCAGAGTGTATTTCTCTATCAGTTCTTCGTGCAGTTTCTGGTCGGCGAGCCACTGGTCGGCGGTTTTGCCTTCCGTGGACGTCCATGTTTCGTCATTTCCTATGAGATTGAGTCTCGTTCCCTTGTGGGAAGGGGTCTGGTCGATGGCTATGACAGGATATATCAGGACGGAAAAGTCCGGACGGGTGGCTGCATCCGTGTACAGGGTAGTGGCGCAGGCTGCAAGGTGTCCTCCGGCGGAGAATCCGATTACTCCGATTTTGTCAACTCCCCATTCTTCCGCATGTTCCCTGCAATATCTGAAAACGTTGTGTACGTCGCTGAGCGGTACTTCCCAATGCCTGTTCGGCAGCCTGTATTTCACTACGGCCACGGTGATGCCTTGTCTCAGCATCCAGTCTGCGACATAAACGCCTTCATTGTAGGAGGATACGATCGAATATCCTCCGCCGGGACATACCACCATCAGCTGTCCGTTAGGTTTCTTCGGAAAATAGAGGTCGAATCTCGCCATATCGGAAATATTCCCGATGTTTCCGGCCTGATTTATTTTTTCGGCACCTGACAGGCCGTTTTCTTCATTCATTTCCAGCCCGAGAGCCTCTATGGTTTTCCCTTGTACCGGATCATCTATTTTGACCGGTTTTTCCTGATAAAGGAGAACGGTCCTGTCCGGACGCAGTTTGGTGTTGGGCTGCCCGTATGCCGAAGCGATGGAAACAAGCCCGCCCGCTATTGCCGTGCAGGCCAGTATGGAAATTCTGTTCATTTTTCGTTGATTTTATGTTTTTGCCAATATGTGAAGCAGTTACTATTGCCTTAAAATAAAAAGGACCGACCATGATATTCGGGCCGGTCCCCTTATTACACAACTACGTCCTCGGGACTATTCCTTGCCTGCAAGGCGCTTGTATGTGTTCAGTCTTACTTTTGCAAATTCCTCTGTCTTTGCAAGAAGCTCTCCTGCCTCGTTCGGGAACATCTTGTAGAGGGATGCAAATCTGACTTCTCCTTTCAGGAAATCCTGGAACTTGCTCCAGTCAGGCTCCTTGCTGTCGAGAGTGAAAGGATTCTTTCCTTCTTCCTCGAGAGCAGGGTTGTACCTGTAAAGGTGCCAGTATCCGCAGTCTACTGCAAGTTTCTCCTCTTTCTGGCTCAGGCCCATTCCGGCTTTCAGACCATGGTTGATACAAGGAGAGTAAGCTATGATGAGGGATGGTCCGTCATATGCTTCCGCTTCCTTGAGAGCGTTGAAGAACTGCGCAGGGCTGGCTCCCATGGCTACCTGTGCGACATACACATATCCATAGCTGATAGCCATCATACCGAGATCCTTCTTGCGGATTCTCTTGCCGGACGCGGCAAATTTCGCGATAGCCCCTGCCGGAGTAGACTTGGATGACTGCCCGCCGGTGTTGGAGTAGACTTCAGTGTCGAGTACGAGGACATTCACGTTTTCGCCGCTTGCGAGCACATGGTCGAGTCCGCCATATCCGATGTCGTAAGCCCATCCGTCACCGCCGAAGATCCATTGAGAACGTGCCGGAATGAAATGCCTGTATTCGAGCAGGGCCTTGCAGATGTCGCACTTGCATTCTTCCATGAGAGGAACAAGGGCGTCAGCCACCTCCCTGGTAGTCTTGGCGTCATTCCTGTTCTCGAGCCACTTGGTGAAGAGAGCCTTGATTTCGTCTGAGCAGCATGTGCATGCAAGTCCTTCTTCCATGAGTCTGGCGACTGTCATCCTGGCCCTGTCGGATCCGAGTTTCATGCCGAGGCCATACTCTGCGTTGTCTTCAAAGAGAGAGTTCGCCCATGTAGGTCCATGTCCGTGAACATTCGTGCAGTATGGAGATGCAGGGAACGATGCTCCGTAGATGGAAGAACATCCGGTAGCGTTGGAAATCATCATGTGGTCGCCGAACAGCTGGGTAATGGTCTTGATGTACGGAGTCTCGCCGCAGCCTGCGCAGGCGCCGGAGAATTCGAACAGCGGCTGCGAGAACTGGGAGTTCTTGACGTTCTGGAATTTGTTCTGGACGGCGTCCTTGTATCCCACGTGGGTGTGCAGATAGTCGAAGTTGGCCTGCTCGTGATCCTGAGTCTCCGCTGATACCATGACGAGGGCTTTTTCCTTGGCCGGGCAAACGTCGGCGCAGTTTCCGCATCCCGTACAGTCGGCAGGGGATACCTGCATGGTGAACGTGTAGTCCTTGAATACGGCCTTGCCCTGGGCTTTCTTGACACCGGCAGGCGCTGCGGCAGCTTCTTCTGCCGTCATGAGGAACGGACGGATGGCTGCGTGAGGGCAGACGAATGCGCAGGTGTTGCACTGGATACAGTTCTCTGCTTTCCACTCGGGAACTTTCACTGCCACGCCTCGCTTCTCGTAAGCTGCCGTGCCGTCAGGAATGGTACCGTCGGCCATATCCTTGAACGTGCTGACCGGAAGCGTATCTCCGGCCTGGGCATTCACGATATCTGCTATCTGTTTTACGAATTCAGGTGCAAGCCTGTCCTTGTTAGGATTTTCGAACTTGGCCGTGATGTCCTTCCAGTCTGCCGGGATTTCCACTTTGGTGTATTCTCCGCCCCTGTCTACGGCAGCATAGTTCATCTTCACGACATTTTCGCCCTTTTTGCCGTAGCTCTTGTCGATGGCTTTCTTCATGTAGGTCACGGCGTCCTCGTAAGGAATGATGCCGGTAATCTTGAAGAATGCAGACTGGAGGATGGTGTTGGTCCTTCCGCCGAGTCCGATTTCAGCAGCGATCTTGGTGGCGTTTATGATGTAGAGAGAGATGTTTTTCTTTCCGATTACGGCCTTGACGTGGTCCGGGATTCTCTTGAGTGTCTCTTCCTCGTCCCACAGGCTGTTGAGAAGCAGGGTGCCGTTCTGCTTGATGCCTTTAAGCACATCGTATTTGTGCAGATACGACGGAACGTGGCAGGCTACGAAATCAGGAGTGGAGACAAGGTACGGAGCCTTGATAGGCAGGTCTCCGAATCTCAGGTGAGAGCATGTATAGCCGCCTGACTTCTTGGAGTCATAGTCGAAATATCCCTGGCAATATTTGGATGTGTGGTCGCCGATGATCTTGATGGTGTTCTTGTTCGCGCCGACCGTACCGTCAGAGCCGAGGCCGTAGAATTTGCATTCGGTAGTACCTGGCTTCATGATGCTGACTTCTTCCTTGACAGGGAGAGACTTGAACGTGACGTCGTCCACGATTCCGATAGTGAATCCGTCCTTAGGCTCGGCCATTTCGAGGTTGTCGAATACCGCGATGATCTGGGCCGGAGACGTATCCTTGGAGGAAAGACCGTAGCGGCCGCCGATGATGAGAGGCGCGTTGCTCTTGCCCTGGAACAGAGCCTTGACATCGAGGTAAAGCGGCTCTCCAAGAGCTCCCGGCTCTTTGGTCCTGTCGAGAACGGCGATTTTTTTCACGGTTTCAGGAAGGACTTTCATGAAATATTTTGCCGAGAACGGCCTGTAAAGGCGTACTATGACAAGACCGTACTTTTTGCCTTCCGCAGCAAGGTGGTCGATGGTTTCCTTGATCGTTTCCGTAACGGAACCCATGGCGATGATGATGTTTTCCGCATCAGGAGCACCGTAATAGTCGAAAGGACGGTAGTCCCTGCCGGTAGCTTCGCTGATTTCGCCCATATACCTGGCTACGATGTCCGGAACGGCGTCGTAATACTGGTTGCAGGCTTCCCTTACCTGGAAGAATACGTCCGGATTCATGGCCGTGCCCCTTGTGACAGGGCTGTCCGGATTCATGGCTTTCTCCCTGAATTTGGCAAGAGCCTTGGTGCTTATCATGTCTTTCAGGACAGCTTCATCGATGAGTTCTATCTTCTGGATTTCATGTGAAGTACGGAATCCGTCGAAGAAGTGTACGAAAGGAACGCTCGATTTGATGGTGGAAAGATGCGCTACGGCAGCGAGGTCGAGGGCTTCCTGAACGGATGCGGATGCAAGCATTGCAAATCCGGTCTGCCTGCAGGCCATGACATCCTGATGGTCGCCGAAGATGGACAGGGCATGCGATGCCAATGTCCTTGCAGATACGTGGAAAACACACGGAAGCAGCTCTCCGGCTATCTTGTACATGTTCGGAATCATGAGGAGAAGACCCTGCGATGCCGTAAATGTGGAGGTGAGCGCACCGGCCTGCAGAGACCCGTGTACAGCTCCCGCCGCTCCTCCTTCACTTTGCATTTCGGTAACTTTCACTACCTCACCGAATAGGTTTTTCTTCCCTTGGGAAGCCCATTCATCCACATATTCTGCCATTGTGGACGACGGGGTGATCGGGTAGATGGCCGCGTTCTCGCTGAACAGATAAGCGATGTGCGCGGCAGCATAGTTACCGTCACAAGTGATGAATTTTTTCTCGTTTGCCATAATCGTTTAATGTTTATGTTAGATTTTGAAAATCAGTTATTAACATTTCCGTGCCCGTTAACGGCATCAAATTGAATACAAATTTATA
>CALUQC010000107.1 GCA_944322805.1 uncultured Bacteroidales bacterium
TCTATCCATGTGTATGTTTCTGGCTCCGTCTCGGACACCTCGGTGGCATTTTCATTGGCCATATAAAGGGCAGTGCCGACGGATACCGGGAACAGCAGGTCTCTTTGGGCATTGTACCATACTGAAACATAATTGCTTGCCGGCTCGATGGAAGTACATGAGAATGTCGGGAAAATGTATTTTGTCTCTTCCAAGTAATTGTTCTTTTTGTGCAGCCCCTGTCCTGTTTCTTTCCCTTGGAATTTAAGTATGGCATCGGTACGCAGCTGGACAGCCGTTTTTATCTCCGTATTCTTGTGCGCGTTGTAGAAGTCCGTGGCATCGGCGATGTCGGTGGAGAAGGTCCCGTTCAGACTGAGCCCGACCTTGGGGGAAATGGTCGCGGAATAGTCATCCAGTCCGAAGATTTTCACGGAAAACGGCAGGGATATGCCTGTGAATGTTTCTCCTGACAATGTAAAATTTATCCCGGAAGGTTTGATGGAAGGCTCGTCCCGGGGATTCAGGTCGGAAAAATTGCAGCTCCACAGCCCGTCTGCATTTTCTATCTGGAATCTTCTTTTCTGGGAAAATTCCAGGCCGGTGGAGTATCCTGCGGAGCCTTCGACTATCAGTTCGAAATTAAGGTCCAGGCTCGGCTCCAGTATCTTGAGGGCCGGATGTATGTATTTGCCGGATACGGTGGCTAATTTCACCGGGACTTCGACTGTGCCGTCTATCGAGCAGCTCATCTCAAGGTTGCCGTCCGCCCTGACATCGGTTGTGGCCCTGAAATACGGATTCTCGACCGTAAGTCCCAAATTGATATCCAAATGGACTTTCAGACCGGCGGTGAGGCTTCCCTTTACGGCAAACTTCGTTTTGCCCTCGACATTCACATCCTTTGTCTTTCCGGTGAGCCCGACTTCCTGGTTGAATTCAATATTGCCGGTCAGGCACGTAAAACCTTCTGCATCCTCTTGCATTTTAAGTCCTACGGACCCGTTGACATCCTCCGCTTCCATTTCGAACGAGCCGTTCACGCGGAACAGGTCAAAGGATTCGGATATGGTGGTTTTCTCAATGATGGCTTTTATGAGACCGTTCTCCTCTGCCACTTCCTTGATTTTCCCGAGATATCCGTGAGGGAACATGTCGGAGGCGGACAGGGAATATATGATGCCTCCGGCAATCAATGCAGGCATCAGTATTTTTGTCTGCGGGGCGGATGCGGAGGACGCCGCCGTTTCGTCCGTCGTGCGGAAATAAATCTCATTCTCCCCGACCGAGACTATCAGGTCGGAAATTTCATCGAGATTGACCGCTCCCGGAGCCGGGATTATTTCCACTATCTGTTCATTGGCATCATTCCCGCCTCCTGACGGAGTGGAGGTGACGTGCGTTTTGGAACATCCTGCCATCAGAAGCAGTGTGCATGCGGCGGCAATTGCATATTTCAAGACCTTTTCCATCGGTTTCCGTAAAGTTTAGAAATCGATGACAAAGGTAAGAAACTGTTTTGAAATATCTTTACGAAAATTATATTGAAAACTTCGGGACAGTTTCTGAAATTTGCGATATTTGAAGCAAATTTTCATTTATGGAAAGCCGGAAGTGCATAGAAAGACTTGAAAGAAAGGGTATCAGGGTGACCTCCATCCGTATTCTCGTGATGGAGGCACTTATGAGGGCCTCGCGCACCATGTCTCTTGCAGATCTCGAGATGGAACTCGAAACAGTGGATAAGTCCAGTATTTTCAGGACACTGGAACTGTTCGAGGAACATCATGTCGTACACGCCATTGACGACGGGTCCGGATCGGTCAAATACGAACTTTGCGAAGGCGGAGACGAATGCTCCATTGCTGACATGCATACGCACTTTTATTGCGAAGAATGCCACAGGACTTTCTGTCTGAAGGAAATATCCGTTCCGCAAGTCGAACTTCCGGAAGGATTCCATGCCAATTCCATAAATTATATTGTGAAGGGAATCTGTCCCGAATGTTCCGCAAAGTGAAATTTTTCTGATTTTTTATTCTTTTTCTCTTTTTTACCTTATCGTTTTCTTTGTTCGACGTCTTTTTCTCTTTACATTCCACATCTTCGCTTTCGGGAATGTTCCTTTTCTCTGGCTTTGTAACCTGCCGGCAGCTCTGCAGGAGAGGATATTCGGGAAGATATTCGAGGCGGCGGAGATAGCGGCGTTCACGAGAGAAGAAAGGTTTGGAGAAAGGTCTTGCGGCAGCGGCTGCCGGGATGAAGAAGATGGGGATGCCGGTAGAGGTCATCATGCAGGCCACCGGCCTGTCGGAAACAGTGATTGCGGCCTTGTAGAGAAGCGGCGTTCCCGTCCGATTTTCCCGGAGCGGAGCTTTTATGGGTAAACGAAAAGGAGGAACTTCCGCGTTACGCCGATGCGGAAGTTCCTCCTTTGTCATTGCCATCCATTGGCCGTCAGTCGTTCCCTGTTTCTTTCAGCATTTCCGCCACAGCGGCTTCAAGCTGCCTGTCCTCCCCGTTCAGAAGCGACGCAGGGTCATTGTAAACGAGTATGTCCGGCTCTATCTGCATGTTTTCCAGATATCTTCCCTCTTTCAGCCCGACTGCGCCTACCTGAGGTATGCCGAACACTATGGTAGGGTCTATCTGCTGCTCCCACCATACGGCGGTCATTGTCCCCGGGACCGGAGCTCCTATCAGCTTGCCTATCCCGAGCGTCTTGTAGACATACGGGAAACCGCAGGCATCCGAATAATTGTTTTCTCCGACAAGCACGCATGAAGGCTTGGTCCACTTGCTGTACGGCTCTGTCCCGATATACTGGCCTCTCGGCTCGAACTTGATGTAGGCCCTGCCGCCCAAAAGCGTGGCGAGATCGTCGTGGAGCCATCCGCCTCCGTTGTTTCTCGTGTCCACTATGACTGCATCGGCAGTACGGTATTTCCCGAGGAGTTTCGAATATACCTCCCTGAAACTGTCAGAATCCATTCCGGCTACATGGACATAGCCCACGCGTCCGCCGGAAAGTTTCCTTACCGTCTCTTCACGCTGCCTTACCCATCTTTTGTACAGCAGATCACGCTCGCCGGCTGCCGGCTCTATGTATATGTCCTTGCTCTTGCCGCCCTTGCGTACCGTCACTAACACCTTGTCCCCGGCTTTTCGGGCCAGGAGGGGATACCAGTCCTCACCTGCCCTGATTTTCTGTCCGTCGATGGCCTCGATGATGTCTCCGGCACCGATTTCCGGGTCTGCGATATGGAGCGGCCCGCCCTTGAGCACCTCCGCTATTTTCAGTCCGTCTCCGTCATAGCCGTAGTCCGGCAGGAATCCGAGTTTTCCCATGCTTACAGTCCGGGTGCCGAAATATCTCGCACCCGTATGGGAGCCGTTCAGCTCTCCGAGCAGCTCGGAAAGCATCTCCTGGAAGTCGAAATTGTTCACGATATGCGGGAGAAAGCGTCGGTATGCATCCCTGTACATGGCCCAGTCGACTCCGTGGATGTCCTTGTCGTAAAATTTGTCGGACACCTGTTTCCAGATATGGTCGAAAATATATTCCCTTTCCATAGCCGGCCGGTAGTTGAATTCACCTGAGAAGGTAATGGTTTCACGGCTGCCGGTCATCATGTTGAACTTGGTGATTCCGCCTCCTCCGAGCATGTAGAAGTGATCTTCGTCCTCAGCAGGGTATATGGTGCCGGATACGCTCTTGGCCAGGACCTTGGTGCTGCCATCCTTTATGTCCAGGACGCAAAGGTCGTAGCTGTCGGCAAGACGCGTCACATAGTAGAGCTTGCTGCCGTCCGCATTCAGGTAATGGTCTCCGAGCCTGCCTGAGAATTTGGTCAGACGGACTATGCGGTCTGCCCTGTTTTCCAGGTCGAGCACCGTCTTTTCCGGTTTCTTTTCCGCCTTTGCCGAATCCGCGGCTTCTTTCTTCGCCTTTTTATCTGTGGCCAGGAGCTTTTCCATCTCGTCGCTTTCTTCATCGCGGATGAACTTGCTGTATTCCTTCCCGTCGAAGAACATGGCATATACGTCGTATTCCGAGCCCCAGCTTCCGTGGCTGCGGTATCCTGCCCTGTCCGACATCCATGTCATGGCCTTGCCTCCGAGCACCCATCTGAAATTCCCGTCAGTATAGCCGCTCTCGGTCAGATCTGTGATTTCACCGCTGTCTATGTCCACGAGTGCGATATCCTCGTTGTTCCATCCGCCGTTTGCCTGCCAGTTGCACAGGATGTACCTGCTGTCCGGACTCCATGCGAAACTCTGGTCTCCGTCGGAATAAGAGTAGTTTACGTTTTTATGGAGAGACTTTTCCTTGCCTGACTTTATGTTCCTGATGACTAATTCGGTCCTGTCCCGCAGGAAGGCTATCCATTTCCCGTCAGGAGAAACAGCCGGCTGGAAGCATGTCTGTCCGGGGTCGGTCACCGCCTTTTCCTCCATTTTTACGCAATATGTGAAGTACTTGTCGTCCTTGTCGGTCATGGAAGTGGCGTAAATCCCCCAGTGCCCGTTCCTTTCCGAGGAGTAGTACAGGGTCCTGCCGTCTTCCGAGAAGCACAGGTCCCTCTCCTGCTCCGGCGTATCGGTGATTCGTTTTGTGGTATTGTATTCAACCGAAGTCACGAACACGTCGCCCCTGAGTATGACGGCCACCTCCTTCCCGTTCGGAGATACGGCCAGGTCACGCGCACCGCCCGACAGGTTTCGTACGATCATGTCGCTTTCCATTTTGTCGGATATGATGCCGACTTCCACTTTCCGAGGCTCGCTCCCTTCCCTTACGGTATAGAGCTCTCCGTTGTAGGAAAAGGAAAGAGTGCCGTTACCGGCAATGGAAACGTATCTTACCGGATGCGTGTCAAAGCGGGTGATCTGCACTGATTCGTCCGGACGGGAGATGGAACTGCGGTAAATATTGAAACTGCCGTCCTGCTCGCTCAAATAGTAGAACGTGTCTCCGTCGGCGGCAAAGACCGGATTCCTGTCCTCGCCCTTGAACGAAGACAGTTTCTCGAAAGTGCCGTTACCGCTGATTCTGAAGTCCTGCTCTCCTTCGGCCGGCCTGTACAGCCAGATGTCGCGTGTGACTGAAGACGTGTGATGCTTTCTGAAATTGTCTTCATAGCCTTTCCAGTCTTCATAGAGGACGAGTCCGCTGCCGTTTACGCTCAATGCTGAAACCGGAAGCGGCGTGACGTATGCCGGTCTTCCTCCTTCAGGTCCCACCGCATACAGCTGAGGGGCGCCTTCCGGAAAACCTCCGTAAACGGCATCCTGCTGCAGGGAGGCGGAAAATACGATTTTTCCGTCAGGCAGCACCGCCATCGGCGTTTCGTTGCCGGGATAGCTTGTCACCCTTTCAGGTTCTCCGCCCCCGGCCGAAGTGATGTATATGTCCTTGTCCGCATCCCTGTACGAACTGAATACTATGCTTTTCCCGTCAGGAGTCCATATCGGATCGGAATCATAAGCCGGATTGGACGTAATCTGCACGGCCGTACCTCCGTCCGTGTCCACTACGTAAATGTCTCCCTTGTAACAAAACGCTATCCTGCTTCCGTCCGGTGAAATGCAGTTCCGCCTGATCCACAGCGGCGAATTTTCCGCAGCAAAAAGACTTCCGCCGATGATTGCCGCGAAAGTAACTATAAGTATTTTCTTCATATTGCCTGTTTTTTCTTGAATGGCAGCAGACAGTTTCTAAAAAAGGAAGCCTATTCAGCTTCCTTGAAATCTTCTTTCCCGACTCCGCACAGAGGGCAAACCCAGTCTGCCGGAAGGTCTTCAAATGCTGTCCCAGGGGCAATCCCGTTGTCCGGATCGCCTGCTGCCGGATCGTATTCGTATCCGCAGATTACACAAACGTACTTTTTCATATTCAAATCAGTCTTTTTGAAACTTTTTCCCAGTCTATCAGATCCCAGACAGCCTCTAAATAGGCCGCCCTGCGGTTCCTGTAGTCAATATAATATGCATGCTCCCACACATCTGCCGTAAGAAGCGGCTTCAATCCCTGCGTCATTGGATTGTCGGCGTTCTGCGTCTGTACAATGGACAGTGTCTCCTCCTTGCTTTCGCACAGCCAGGCCCAGCCGGAGCCGAAAATGGTAGAGGCGGCCTTTATGAATTCCGTCTTGAAATCGGAGACGGAGCCGAAAGCCTTTTCAATCTTTTCCTTGAGCAGATCCGGCATCGCGGTCCGGACAGGGGTCAGGGTCTGGAAATAAAAGTCATGGTTCCAGGCTTGCGCCGCATTGTTGAAAATGGCCCCTCCGGCCTTCATCACGATTTCTTCTATCTCCATATCCTCGTATGGAGACCCTTCGATCATCCTGTTGAGATTGTCGATATAAGTCTGAAAATGTTTCCCATAGTGGAATTCTATGGTTTCCGCGCTCAATGCCGGGGCAAGCGCCTCCGGAGCATACGGCAATTCAGGTAACGTGTGAATCATGTCTGTTGTTATTTTGACTTCGTCCGACGAATTCATGTTGCTCGCCAAGACAAAGATATAATAATTTTCATAAGGTGTCCAATAAACTGCCTGAAAAAATGTGTCCGCTATCATTGGGAAATGCACGGGCGCAAGTGCGGATTCCCTGATTGAAGTATGAGTGAAAAATTTTTGCAGCGATTACAGATTCAAAGCATTATTGAAAAAGTTCGAAAAATTTTTGCGGAATTGCTTGCAGTTTCCTTTTAATTCATTACCTT
>CALUQC010000108.1 GCA_944322805.1 uncultured Bacteroidales bacterium
TAGCAGCCATTTGTATTAGACTGCAAAGTTGCAAAATCAAGTCCGTTTCATCTCAAGAAACCACGTAATTGGCTATATTTCAATAATTTCAAAGAACTATTTATCAACTTTTACGGGACAGTAGTGATAATTTAACATTCTTTCCAATGGAATTCCCGATACTTTTCTCCGGCGGAATCCCGGGCCGGTGAAAAGATGGATTCCCGAAGGCGAAGATGCAGCATGTAAATGAGAAAAAGCGTCAAAAAGAGAAAAAGAATGTAAAAATTCAGAAAAATCTGACGGGATGGATGAGGCAGATCTCTCGACTTCGCCTGCGACTTCGCTCGAGATGACAAGGAGGGAAGGCTGCGGCCGAGATGACAAAGAGAGAAGGCTGCGCTCGAGATGACAGGGAGGAAGGAGCTACAAAGCCCAGTCGTACCCTTTCGGGCAGGAGGAAAAGACGGCCGCGACATCCTTGTATAATCTTTCACAATCCGCATCCGTCAGCTGGATGCTGCCGGAATAGCGCCCGGATACATCAATGGAATGCCCCGTCATGGATTTGCTTCCATACTCTTTCCAGCCGTTGTCAGGCGTGGCTGCCGCAGGCGTCGGAGTCTTGCCGGAATACCAGCCGGCAGGGGCAATATGTTCATCCATCAGGCAGTTAACATATGTCACATTGTCAAAGTCTCCGCCTCCTCCGGAACGGGCCAGATAGACAGAGCCGTCATCCACACCGCCGGACGCAGTCAGTTCGCAGTTCAGGAAGACAAAGCCACGGTCTCCGCTTTTGCACCTGGCCTGGACTATGTATCCTCCATCGCAGGAACATATTTCACACGAATCGAAAAGTGCGGCTTTCACATAACCCCAGATGAAATCCACGTCGCCGGTCACCCTGCAGTTCCGGAAGCAGCTCCAGCCTTTCAGTTCGATGGTATCCTGCTCGCCCGAAAAGCGGCAGTTCTCAGCCGTCAGGCGTCCGTCATCACTGTTGAAATAAATCGTCTCGGCCTGCGCCCCGTCACCGTACACATTTTCCACGGAAATATTCTCGAATTTCAGCATGTCGCAATTTTCCACCAGGATGACAGAACGGCCCCCTGTTGCCGCTACGGCCTCTCCGATTTCCGGAACAGAAGTCACACCGCGCCCTACTCCGTTGACATGTTTCTCGCTGTTGGAGAATCTGATGACAGTCCTGTCAGCTCCCGCACCCCTTATCGTCAGATGATTCTTGTTCCTTATGTAAAGCGGTTCCCCGTATATGCCCTCAGATACGGATATTGTCATGGCATGGTTCTGTCCGCAATATGCCGCAAAGTTTATCGCTCCCTGCACGGTCATGAAATCACAGTCCCTGCTGCCTACCGTCACTTCGGAATCCTGCTCCGGCCGCGGCATAACGGTAAAGCTCCATTGCCCCGCACCGATACCTTCGAAGCCGTCGGCGACTATTGCCCCGGCATCCATTTCCACACTGTACCGCTCCCCGTATTTCAATTTATCGGAATGAAGACGTATCCTGACTGTTTTTCCCTCGACGGTAACGGCATCGTAGTAAACTATCCGGTAATATCCGGACGCCTCCGAACCGACAGCATCCATTGCCGTGGTAAAAGGGGTTGAAGCCGTCATCTGCGGTCTCGACAGCGCGGCCGCCACATCCGACATGTCTATGACATCCGCCTCGTTTCCGTCCGCATCCAATATGCGTATTTTCCCGCTCCGGCCCGGCTCCGGCACAGATTCGAATTCAATGGAAAGATATGAATCCACACAAGCATTCAAACCTGACGGATATGCCGTGAAGTTCTCGGCAACGAGTTCTACGGGACGCTCCATCGGCACAGTTTCCGTCAGCGGGCTGTCTCCGGGATTCTTTTCACAGGCAGACGCGGTCATCGCCACGGCAGCGGCGACGGGCATGATTTTCAAGAAAAAGTCCATAATATTTCAATATGCAGTCGATTCTCCGGCTAAGATAGCCTTTCGCCGGCAGCCGCACTTGGACAAATTGTCGGAAAGCTGTAAATTATTTCAGCCATTTCTTTCTGTAAAGCCTTATCAGGAAAATGATTCCCCTGAAGCAGAGTTCTATGCACATTGCTATCCATACGCCTTCGAGACCGTATTCCGGAGCAAGCCATGCCGCCAATGTCAGACGTACCGCCCATATACTGCACAAGTTCATGATGCTCGGCACGAGAGTATCCCCCACCCCGACAAATACGCCGTAGACAACAATGGATGCCGCATACATCGGCTCTGCGAAGGCTTCGATCCTGAGCACCTTCGCCCCGAGTTCCTGCACGGCCGCATCCGGAGTCATTATCCCCATCATCCCGGGAGCCGCCGCATACATCACTATGCCCATCACCGTCATCACGGCTATGCCCATAAGCACGGAAATATGGGCGAACCTCCAGGTCAGGTCCCTGCGGCGCGCCCCGATGCTCTGGCCTACAAGAGTCGTGGCGGCATTGGAAACACCGTGTCCGGGCATGTAGCACAGGCTTTCCGCCGTGATGGCAAATGAGTTGGCGGCTATGGCTATAGTGCCGAGAGGCGCAACGATAACGGTGGACATGATCTGGGCCCCGCACATTATGACTCTCTCGCAGCCCATGGGGAAAGCTATCCCGACAGCGTTCCTGAAACATTTCATGGTAGGCCTGAAACTGCCCCTGTCCTGCCTCAGATTCAGTTCAGGAGATTTTACGCACAGGGAATAAAGCAGAAGCGCCGCCACAATGACAGTAGCCATGGCAGTACCTATAGCAGCTCCGGTCACTCCGAGACCGGCTCCCGGAACGAATATTTCCATGCCTGCGAAAGAAATGCTCCGGGACGGGAAAATCAGGAAAAAGTTGAAAACCACGTCGAGAAGGCACATCAGGACATTCAGCAGGCTCGGTGTGAGCATGTTTCCGCTACTGCGGAGCATTCCGCTTGCAAGCATGTTCAGCTGCATGGCAGGAAGCGAAAGGATGAATATGAAAAAATACATCGAAGCATCATGCCTGATGGCTTCGTCTCCGCCGAGCCAGCCTGGAAGAGGCCCGCTTATGGCACAGCCTATGGCAGAAACGGCAATGCTGAAAATCATTGTCATCACGATGGACTGACGGAGCACGCTGCGGGCATTGGCGGTATCTTTCGATCCGAGAAGATGGGACACCTGCACATAAAAACCGGTAGCGCATGCCACGGACAATCCGGCGAAAAGCCAGGTCGTAGTAGACACCAGGCCTATGGACGCCGAGGCTTCCGCTCCGAGACTGCCGACCATGGACGCGTCTATGAACTGCATCAGGATGGACGAAAGCTGGGAAATGATGGCCGGGATACTGAGCTGCACAGTCAGCTTGAGCTGCTGGCCCAACGTCATCGGCAGCCCGTCCTGCACCATTTTCAATAGTCTGTTCTTAGTACCGCTCTGCATAAAAAGGCGGTTTGCCGATATCATGTCCTGTCGCAAACCGCCCGCAAAGATACACAGTTATTTCATGCTTCGTGTACCCTTATTACGGAATTTATTCACTAAGGATATACTCTCCCGCTTCTTCCGTAACCTGTTTCTGGAGTTCTTCCAGTGTATAAACCTTGTCTCCGGTAAACTCCACCGCCGCCACCGGCGGATCCAAAGTCACTGCCGCATTCACGCCATCGAGGGCATTCAGGGCTTTTTCCACGTGCATGCGGCAATGGTTGCACATCATGCCTTCCACCTTGAATTCTTTTTTCATGATTTTCACTTTTTTATCATTTTCCCCGTCTGGGGACACTATACTGTCTGTTATTTTCCTGCGTTTCAGCCTCAGGCTGTTGCCCACCACACTCACGCTGCTGAATGCCATTGCCGCCCCGGCTATCATCGGATTCAAAAGGAATCCGTTTACCGGATAAAGGACGCCTGCGGCAATCGGGACACCTATCATGTTGTAGATGAACGCCCAGAACAAATTCTGCCTGATGGTCCGCACGGTGCAGTCAGACAACTGCAACGCCTCCGGAATTTTCGCAAGGTCCGACGAAATGATGGTCATTCCCGCCACATCCATGGCAATATCGCTGCCGCTGCCCATGGCGATGCCCAGATCCGCCTGCGCAAGAGCCGCACTGTCATTTATGCCGTCGCCCGCCATTGCCACCTTCCTTCCTTTTTCCTGAAGTTCCCTGACGAAAGACGCCTTTTCCTGCGGAAGAATGCCTGCCTTGAAATGCCTGATTCCAACCTGCTCCGCCACTGCAGCCGCCGTCTGTTCGTTGTCTCCGGTAAGCATCCATACGTCGATGCCGCGTTTCCGCAAGGCCTTCACGGCTCCGGCCGATGTTTCCTTGATCCTGTCAGTAACTGCCGCCACACACAAGGCCTGCCTGCCGTCGGAAAACCATACGGTACTGTATGCCGCACCTGTCATTCCGGCAGCCTGTGCATCCAAATCGGAAGGTATATATATTCCGTTGTTTTCCAACAGTTTGCGATTCCCGGCATAGTAGGTTTCCCCTCCGCATACCCCCGTGACACCGGCTCCCGCGATATTTTCGAAATCCTCTATCTTCACCTTCCCGCTGCCGTCCAGATGTCTTGCCACGGCTTCCGCAAGGGGATGCTCCGACAGTTTTTCCATACTGTACAGGATGCCCGGGAGCCGCGTCCTGGATGTCTCAGGAGCCGTTTCGTCAGAAAAAACGATTTTCACCACCTCGGGTTTGCCCTCTGTCAGCGTCCCTGTCTTGTCGAGTACCACCGTATCTATTTTCATGGCTGTCTCTATGCTTTCCGCATCCTTGACAAGTATGCCGCATTCGGCGCCCTTTCCTATGCCTACCATAATGGCTGTCGGGGTGGCCAGGCCCAGGGCGCACGGGCAGGCGATGACCAAGACTGTCACCAAAGCCAGCAGCCCGTGGGTAAACCCGTCGTGAGGATCGAGTATGACCCAAAGTATGAAGGAAAGCAGGGCTATGCCCATAATCACAGGCACAAACACCGCAGCGACCTTGTCCACGAGCTTCTGCACCGGAGCCTTGCTGCACTGTGCGTTCTGCACCATGCTGATGATTTTGGCCAGGACCGTATCGCCTCCCGTCTTGTCCGCCCGGAATCTGAAACTGCCGCTGCCGTTCATGGTGCCGGCATAGACTTTCGCCCCTGCCAGCTTCGCCACAGGCACAGGCTCTCCGCTCAACATGCTTTCATCCACATACGAGGAGCCTTCCGTTACTGTCCCGTCCACGGCGACACGTTCACCCGGCCGCACGACAACAGTATCTCCGGGCCTTACAGCACTGATGGGGACTTCCCTGAACGATGTCCCGTCAGGACCGTCTGCTATGGCCACTGTCCTGGGCTGCAGGCCCATCAGTTTCCTGACAGCGCCGGATGTGTTGTCCTTGGCGCGTTCCTCCAGCAGTCGGCCGAGCAGGATGAAAGCTATGATAACGCTCGAAGCCTCGAAATAGACATGCGGGGTTATCCCGCGGGAAAGCCAGAATTCCGGGAAAAGGACATTGAATACACTGAACAGATATGCTATGCCCGTACTTGCCGCAACAAGCGTATCCATATTGGCCGTCCGGTGCTTCAACTGCTTCCAGGCATTGATGAAGAATCCCCTGCCGAGCCAGAATACCACAGGCGTAGCCAAAGCCCACATCACGTAATCCGCAAACGGGATATCCGGAAAGAACATTCCCAAGACAAGCACCGGAAGCGAAAAGGCCGCTGCCAGAATCGTCCTGATTTTCAGGGATGCATACATGGAGCTGCGTATGTTTTCCACTTCTTCTCCGGTATTTTCATCCCTGGACACAAGCAGGTCGTATCCGGCATCCATGACGGCCTTTTTCAGCATTTCAGGACTGCTCCTGTCCGCCGTATACTCCACGCTCGCCACGGCTGAAGCGTAATTTACCGTTGCATTCACTACACCCGGCTGCTTTTTCAGCGTCCGTTCGACATTGGCCGCACAGGCGGCACAACTCATACCTATGACCGGGAAATTTTCCCTGACAGTTTTTTCTTCCGCCATAATAAAGGTTTCAATTTTCGGATGCAAAATTAGGTCTGCCGCACTGCAACCGGATTCCATTTTGCTGTCCGAATGGTCAAATATAGGAATTTTGGCGCAATGGCTTGTTTTTTCGGTTTTTATTGTATATCTTGCACAAAGTTTTGATGCTTAACACTTAATGTTTAACAGATAATTAATTTACTAAAATGAAAGAGCTTGTAGATCAGATCAAGGCAGAGTACGAGGTATTTGCTACAAATGCTGACGCTCAGGTCGAAAAAGGAAACAAAGCTGCGGGAGCACGTGCACGCAAGGCAGCCTTGAACATCATGAAAATGATGAAGGAATTTAGAAAAGTCTCTGTAGAGAGTTCTAAATAATTTTAGAAAACCGACAGAAAAAGGGGGACGGCACTTCGGAATGCCGTCCCCTTGTTTTTTCTCCCCTGGTATCAGGATTCAAACCTTGATGAGGGTGGATTTCAAGTTAAATCCAAATACAGGCCGGAATCCACCCCTTGTTTCAAATGAAAGATCCCGTCACGTCGTTATACGGGGATTTTCTTGTTGATGTTCCTGTGTCCAGTCGAGCCGTAATACATAATGTATATAAGGCAGAACACCACTAACCAGAACGATGCCCTGCATCCCAGCCAATCAGCGAACATGCCCTGAATGACAGGCATGATTCCACCGCCGCACACCATCATCATGAAGAATCCGGTGGCCGTAGAGGTGTACTTGCCGAGACCCGCTACCGACAGGTTGTAGATATTGCCCCACATCACGGATGTGAAAAGTCCCGACAATACGAGGAAGACCACATTCACCGGGATATTGCCGAGGCTGTACCTTCCGAGGGTAATCGTGATTTTCTCCGGCGTGAAAATAGTAATCAGAATCAGGATTATCGCCATTATGGAAGAAAACTGCAACATGTCGCGGCTGGAAAACTTGGATCCGACCGAGCCTCCGACAAGACGTCCCACGAACATGAAGAACCAGTAGAAAGCCACAATGACGCCGGCGGAACGCGGATCGACCCCGACCTCATGGATAAGGTATATGTTGGTCATGTTGGCAATGCCGACCTCCACACCCATGTAAAGGAAAATGGCCACGGCTCCGAGGACGAAATGCCTGAATGAAAAGCATGTGTACTTGTCATCCTTGACAATGAGCTGATTCAATGCATCCTTCGTGCCTATGCTTTCCTCTTCCGGGATGTCCATGAAAAGGATGGCAAGGATGGCAACGGCGAAAATGCCGACGAGAATAAAGAAAATCGGATTTACGTCAGCTATTTCGAAATGCGGCATTCCGGCCGCCTCCAATGTGCGTGCCGAACGGCCCATCAGGAAACCCACGACAAACGGTACGATGGTGGCTGCAATGGAATTGAGGGATCCCCCGAGCTGGATCAGCTGGTTTCCCTTGTTCCCGCCGCCTCCGATGGAGTTAAGAAGCGGATTTATGACCGTGTTCAGCATGCACATGGAAAATCCCGCAACGAAAGCTCCGAGGAAATACATCCACAGTCCGCGGGAAATCTGTCCTGAAAAGAACATCAGCCCCAGGCCGAGAATGCCTACCGTTATCGCTACCAGCAGGGAAAATTTATAGCCGTACTTCTTCAGCATAAGCCCGGAAGGCAGTCCCATGAACGCATATGCTATGAAATTGGCGAAATTGCCTAACATGGCGATTCCCATCGACACTCCGTACTGTGACTTCACGATAACCCCGAGAGGATTCTGCAGCCCGGTGACGAAAGCTATCATAAAGAAAAGCACGTAAGTGAGAATGATGACCGGTAAATATTTTCTGATTTTCATTTGTCGGATATGTTTTGTTAGTAATGCCTGCCACTATTCAAGGCGGATACGGCAAGCCCCGGCACGCCGTATTCTCAGAGTTCCCACGCAAGGGCGGAAGCACCGAGGATAGCAGCATCGGACTCCTTCAGCTGGGAGAAGACGATTTTCACCTTTCCTCTCCACAAAGCCAGTACATTGGCATTCATCGCATCCACGATAGGCTGGTAAAGGAATTCCTTTGCACGGGCAAGGCCGCCGAACAGGACTATAGCCTCGGGAGCGCTGAATGCTATGAAATCGGCAAAGGACATTCCGAGCATCCTGCCGGTGAACTCGAAGATTTTCAAAGCCATCCTGTCACCTTCCTTGGCTGCCTCGTACACGTCTTTCGATGAAATATTGTCAAGGCTCCTCAGCACGGAAGGCTCGTCGGACAACATCAGCCATTCACGGGCGGTACGGGCGACTCCGGTTGCCGAGCAATATGTTTCCAGACATCCGGTCTTCCCGCAGTTGCAGACCCTGCCGTTGTTCCTTACGGCCGTAGTGTGTCCGAGTTCCCCGGCAAAGCCGTCATGTCCGTAGACCACCTCGCCGTTTACGACGATACCGCTGCCCACACCGGTGCCGAGGGTAATCATGATGAAATTCTTCATACCGCGCGCAGCACCGTAGGTCATTTCACCTACGGCCGCAGCATTCGCATCGTTGGTCAGGGCCACCCTTATGCCCCCGAGCTTAGCACTCAGCAGGTCGGCAAACGGAATGCTCTTGCTGCCGCCCCAGGAGATATTCACGGCATTCTCGATTGTTCCCGTATAATAGTTGGCGTTAGGAGCACCTATACCAACACCGCGTATCTTGTCTGCCGTACCGGATTCCATAATTATCTTCTCTAAAGCCTCGGCGACATCATCCACATACAGGTTCACGTCGGTATGCGTGTCCGTCCTGATAACCGTCTGGGACAACACCTGTCCGCGCATGTCCACTATCCCTATCTTGGAGGTCTGGCCTCCGATATCGATGCCCACAACATAGGGCTTCTCCAGCATATCTGCAACTACCATAATTTCTTTATTTTATACTTCGTCTACAATAAACGCTGCGCCTCGGCATAGCCAAAATAATTTTGTCTCTGCACTCGGCTTGCAGTTTATTTTATACTTCGAATCGGTTTCTGACATCTTCGGTCCCGTATCACGCCTTTTTGGCCGGTTTGGAGCCGAGCAGCGCATACCAGAGGATATACAGTATGGCCGCCACTACTACCCAGTAGCTCAACATGTAGTCTGAAGATGCATCCGCAATGGCGTTCTGCAGGAGAGGAAGGATGCCTCCGCCTACGACCATCATCATGAAAGCACCGGAAGCCAGGGCAGTAGCCGAGCCGAGACCTTCAACGGCAAGATTGAAAATCGTCCCCCACATGACAGAGGTGCAAAGTCCGCAAAGCACGAGAAGAAGTGCGGCAAGCGGCACCTGTACCATTCCGAAGCCGGAGCCGGTAAACACAGGCATGGAAGTGGAAACACCGGCAGGGACGAACATTGCTGCCAGAACGAGAAGTGTCGCAACGGCAGATACGCATGTAAGCTGGGTGCGGCTGGAAACGGCCCCGCTGATAAAGCTCGATACGAAACGTCCCACCAGCATGAGGAACCAGTATGTTCCTGCGACAAATCCGGCAATGGTGGCGGCAGCCTTCGGATCAATGCCGGCGCCGCTGTCCGGATCGGAAAGATAGAAGTTCAAAGTGCCCGGGATGCCGACCTCGACTCCCACGTACAGGAATATGGCTATAACTCCGAATACGAAATGGCGGAACTTCCACGGACTTTCGGCAGGCTGCCCGTCGGATGCCTGCTGAGGATTCTCGATAGGAATGAACGCAAGGATAAGGAATGTAAGCATGAACACGCCCATTGCGATGTACATCACCGGATTGACATCCGTAATAACAGTATCCTTGGTCACAGCTCCGATAAGCGCACCGACGAACATCGGGGTGATGGTACCCATCAGGGAGTTGAACGTACCGCCTATCTGCACAAGCTGATTGCCTTTCTTGCCGCCGTCACCGAGAAGGTTGAGCATCGGATTCACGACCGTATTGAGGATACATACCGAAAATCCCGCCACGAATGCACCGAGAAGATATATGAACCAGTTGGCCGGAAGCCCCGCAATGGAGGATCCCACTCCTATGATTCCCGACAGGAACTGTATGAGCACTCCGAAAAAGCCTATGGCGATTGCCAAAAGTGCGGTTTTCTTATATCCTACCTTTGTAATCAGTTTTCCCGCCGGAATACCCATGAAGAGATAAGCAAAGAAATTCATCATGTTGCCCATCATTCCGAGGGCATTCGAGCCATCGATGCCCGGCTGCTGTTTCCAGATAACGCCGATAGGGGCTGCGAGATTTGTCACAAACGAAATCATTCCGAACAGGAATATCATGGTAACGATTGCGACCAGATTGCCGTTTTTTCTCATTGTTATTAATTTTAATATTATAATTATTAATTACTTGCCGGCCATTTGTCCGTCCCCGGATTTTCCTGACGGCCCAAAAATTTCCGAAAGTTACAAAATTTTCGAAAGAGGACAATTAAAAATAATATTTTTGAAAAACGGCCTACAATCCCGGCAGCGGGTCCAGCAGGATGAATTCCGCTGCCGGAAAATTTTCGGAAAGGAAGGTCCGTACATAATTTTCGGTGTCCTCGCTGATGAGCTTGTCGTCGTCGGCGGGATACCGGTTGTAAACTACGGCGTGGAGGGGGATGTTGCGTCTCTGGACGGCTTCGAGGCTGAGCAGCAGATGGTTGATACTGCCGAGACGGCCGGAAGTGACGAATATGAGAGGATAGCCGCGGGCGGCAATGAAGTCGACAGTAAGAAAATCCCGTGTCAACGGTACCATCAGCCCTCCGGCGCCTTCCACCAGGACGGCATCGTAGCGTTCCGCCAATATTGCGGTAGCGGAATCTATTTTGCCGAAATCTATCGGACGCCCGTCTATCTCGGCTGCAAGATGCGGAGAGCACGGATAACTGTAGATTTCCGGCATTGTAAGTCCCTGCACGTCCTCCGGAAGCAGCCCGCATCCCATTATCTTCCTGTGCAGGAGAATATCTTCAGACATGCCTTCATTGCCGGTCTGCACAAGTTTCTGGGTTATTGTCCTTACTCCCCTGTCATTCCACATTTTCGCCAAATACCCCGTCGCATAGGTTTTTCCTATGCCGGTATCGATTCCGCTTACAAAATATACTTTCCCTTTCATTTTATTTTATTGTATGCCTTGCGTTATTTTCTTGCCTGTGCGACGACATATAACGGATGATATGTCAGCGTGCATCCGGAGCCGGTGTCCGAAACGGCGAAATTAGAAAGGTAACGCCGCGTAAAATCGGCCAGATCGGCCCTGGTCCACAATCGGCGGCGGATACCGTTTACCCCGGTCTGTTTAAGATGGCGCAGGACCTCGACCGGCGAAGAAAACCTGAGGACTGAAAAAGTCTCGAAACTGTGGACTATGTCGAACTCCGGAGAAAGCATGGCAATCAGGCTGTCGAGAGAACGATACGGAAGTCCGCTGCCCGTAGTTTTGTATATTTCATAGAGGTTTCCGGGTCCGAATGTGCTGAAGGCCAGATATCCGCCACTCCTGAGACATTTCCGGCACTTATGGAAAAAAGACTCTTGGCTGTCGAACCACTGTATGACGGAGCTTGAGGCTATCAGACCGATACCGGAGGGGAAATCAATGAGTTCGGCATCTCCGGGAATGAATTTTACCGAAGGCAGATCTTCGAAGAAAGAACTGAATTCGGAGCAGATATCATTTATGAAAAGCTCCTTAACGGCAGTGTCTGCGGCAAGCCTGCGGGTAAGAAATCCCGTTCCGCACCCCACTTCCAGAATCCTGTCCCGGAACAGGCCGGGCACATGCATGTCTATCATCGAAGAAAGCGCCGCGGCAATATCCCGCTGCACTACGGCAGCATCCCCGTAAGCTGCTCCCGCTCCCGAGAAGCGTTTTCTGATCAATTCCTTATCTGTCATAATACGTTCCTGAACAACATTTCAGAATAATGCGGCTCATCATACACCGTTGCAGGCACGGATGCCGCAGCCCATGCCGCCATCTGGTTGGCTGCCGGGAATATCCTGTCTTCCGACCCTATCACGGCCCGGTCCCATGCAAAATCCGGAGCGGGACTGCCTGAAATATTGTCATACAGAAAAGACAGTTCGTCTCTCAAATCATCCACCTGCCGCCCGGGATGGTGCGACATGAAATTTTCGAGCCCTTCCCTGCTTCCGCACATCCTGCGCCGGAACTTGGCCAGGCCGGATTCATCCAAACGTTCAAGCGTACCCTTAAAAACCGCCTCCGGGATGCCATACAGGTCGCTCACAGGCATTTCCGTGCCGTTGACAGCTATTTTTTCCGAATAATCCACACCGGACAAATCCTGCAGGACACGGCTTGCCACCCAGACACCCAGCGACCAGGCGGCCACCTTTATTTTCCCGTAACCGGACAGAAGTTCCGGTGAAAATTCCAGGGACCTGTAATCATAACACAGCAGGAAATCGGCATTCCCGGGCGCATGGTCCGAAAAAAGATTCGGCTCGCCGCCCCAGCCCGAAAAAAACAAGAGCAGCTCCGGATTGCCGTTCCTTATCAGATATTCCGTTTTCATAAAGCAGATGTTCCAATAAATCGTATCAAGGTGCCGATATCGTCGCAGGACATGTTTGCGGTCAATGCAAATCGCAGTCTGGCAGAGCCTTCCGGCACGGTTGGCGGACGTACCGGGAGTACGAAAAAGCCGTTTTCCCTGAATCTTCCGGCAATTTCCACCGCCTTGTCGCTGCGTCCGACCAGCATTGGGATTATATGCGTATCCGACAATAACGGATATCCGCTTCGTTTCAACGCATCACGCAATTTTTCGGAAATCTCCGACAAATGCTTTCTGAGCGGAGCCATCCCGGACATCCTGTTCAAGAGGAAACGTGTCCACATCATGCTGGCAGGCGGCAGGGCCGTAGAAAAAATCAGGGGACGCATTCTGTTGACAAGGAAGTCCCGCATCACCCTGCTGCAGACTGTAAATCCTCCCACGGAGCCTAACGCCTTGCCGAAAGTACCGCATATCCAGTCTATATCTCCGATGCAGCCCTGTTCCTCCGCCAATCCGAGACCGTGACTGCCCAAGACCCCGAAAGCATGGGCTTCATCGACATAGACGGCTACATTGCCGTACATCCGTTTCAGACTGCATATCCTCTTCAGGTCCGCCCTGTCGCCATCCATGCTGTACACGCTTTCCACCACAATGATGATTTGCCTGTATTTGCCGGAAGACTGCCTGAGTATATTTTCCACCCGGTCCAGATCATTGTGCCGGAACCGGTAAAAATCCGCACCGGACAGACGTATGCCGTCGATGATGCTGGCATGCACCAATTTGTCGGCCACTATCAGCGTATCTTTTCCGGCCACGGCAGGAAGAATGCCGAGATTCATGTGATATCCGCTGTTGAACACCAGGGCGGCTTCCTTGCCGAACATTCCGGCAAGCATGGACTCCACTTCTTCATACACAGGGAAGTCGCCTGAAAGAAGACGGGAAGACGATGAAGACATGAAAAACTCTTCCTGATTAACGGACGACAGGAACTCGGCACGCAGATTACGGTCGGCACCGAGGCCGAGATAGTCGTTGGATGACAGATTGAGCAACTTCCTTCCGGCCGCGACGACCTCGCATCCCGTATGTTCCAACGGCGTCAGGCTGCGGAGATTGCCTTCGGCAGCCAAACGTTCCAACTCCCTTGAATAAAATGAATCTTCCATAACAACTATTCCGTATGAATTCATTTGCGGAACACGGAAACCGCAGTTTCCATAAGAGGGTGACCCAAAAGGACTTTCGGGTCACCCTCAAACGTCTTTCTTCGAAAGACTGGACCCATCCAAACCCCCTGCACCCCCTATTAGGGGGATTAACCTTTCAGGTTTTCCTCCTTCGCACCTCAGGAATATCCGGACCAATCCGGTATTCCGTCCGGTTTGGCGTCGGTTTCGCTTCCTCCGGTCGCGGCCCCTTCGGGACTTTTGACCCGCCCCGTCCTAAAGTTCGCCGGCAATTTTCACTACGGCGGATGTCAGTACAGACAGCTGCTGCGGGCTGATGACATATGGAGGCATCACATACACTAATTTTCCGAACGGACGCACCCAGACACCTTCCTCCACGAATCGTTTCTGCATGAAAGCCATATCCACCGGTTTTTTCACTTCTATGACGCCTATTGCGCCGAGCACCCTGACATCCTCGACCTGAGGGAGGGCTGATGCCGGTGCCAGCTCTTCTTTCAGCTGAGCCTCTATTGCGCCGACGCGCACTTTCCAGTCAGAATTCAGCAATAGTCCGACCGACGCCACGGATACGGCGCAGGCAAGAGGATTTCCCATGAACGTCGGCCCGTGCATGAATGAATGCGGCTCGTTTCCGGAAATGGTATCGGCGACCTTTGCAGAAGCAAGCACTGCGGAAAAAGTCATGTAGCCTCCCGTCAATGCCTTTCCGATGCACATTATGTCCGGTTCGACACCTGCATGCTCCCATGCGAAAAGTTTTCCGGTCCTTCCGAATCCGGCAGCTATCTCATCGAATATCAGCAGAATATCATATTCACGACACAAGGCCGCAGCCTGTCTGAGGTATTCGGGATGATAAAACCACATCCCGCCTGCGCCCTGCACTACCGGCTCCAGTATCAGTGCGGCTATGGAATCATGGTGCTTTTCCAGGACCTGCCGCAGCGGAAGCATGTCATTTTCATTCCACTCTCCGTCAAAACGGGAACTCGGGGAAGGCACGAAATATCGCACCGGGAGTGCAGGACCGAACAGAGTGTGCATTCCAGTCACCGGATCGCATACGGACATGGCGTTCCATGTATCGCCGTGATATCCGCGCCGTATGGTTACGAAATTCGTTTTCCCGGGCTTTCCCGCCGCATAGCTGTACTGCACGGCCATTTTCATGGCCACCTCCACCGCAACAGAGCCGCTGTCGGCATAGAAAATCTTGTCCATGGACGGCGGCGCAATTTCAAGCAACAGTTTCCCGAGCCTTATAGCCGGCTCATGCGTCAGGCCGCCGAACATCACGTGAGACATCTTTTCCAGCTGCGCCTGCACCGCTGCATTAAGCACGGGATGATTGTATCCGTGTATCGCACACCACCATGACGACATGCCGTCTACAAGCCGTCTTCCGTCTTCCAATATTATTTCGCATCCCTCCGCACGGTCCACCTTGAAGACAGGGAGAGGATTCATTGTAGAAGTGTAGGGATGCCACAGATGCTCCCTGTCAAACGAATCATGCCGCATCATTTCTCGAAAAGATCATGCGGGACAAAACCCAGTTCCCTTGCGGCCTTGTCCGCATTGTAGAAATTGTTTATCATCAGGATATCCATGTTCGTGCTTGAGACTTCTGACCTGATGCCGCATTTCGCCATCAGGTTTCCAGCCTTGCCGGCAAGGCGCAGAAGCCAGTTAGGGACCGCAACATAGAGCCGTCGGACATCATAGAAAGAAGCGATTTTCCGGAACAGTTCCCTGTAGCTGTAGTTTTTCCCGCAAATAAGGTAGCGTTCTCCCGATCTGCCCTTTTCCATGGCCAGTACCATGCCTCGTGCGGCTTCCTCCACATCAATGACATTCTTTCCTCCCGAAGGACAGAAAATGACACAGGATTTTTTCACCATTCCGAACACCCGGTTAGAGCCTTTGTCGGAGCCGTATTTGCCTATCATGAATGTCGGATTTACCACGATTGTCCTCAACCTGTCCGAAAAGGCGAGCGCAGCATCCTCGGCTTCCCTCTTGCTCCGCGCATAAAGCGATTCCGTGAAAGGATAAGCCATTTCCCTGCTTTCATCCGCGCCGTAGCCGATGGTATTCGCCGTACTTACATATACAAAAGTCTTCACCGCATTTTCCACGGCAGCTTCGAGCAGCATCTCCGTAGCACGTACGTTCACCTGCCGGAACACCTCGTAATTCTTTTCCGACTGCGAAGTCATGGCGGCGACATGGAAAACAGTATCGCATTGCGCGATGAGCGGCACCATTGCATCCCGGTCCTTGAAATCGGCCTCCACGATCCTTATGCGGGCGGAAACGGCTCCCTTGTAGGCCCGGCCTTTCCTGACGGTGCCTATAACGTCATAGCCGGCATCGACTAATTTTTCAATAATATTGGTCGCCAGCATACCGTTGGCACCAGTCACAAGTACGGATTTTCCCATTTTTATAATTTTTTCTGTTTTTACAACTTTATCGGACAGGCTACAGTTCGTTTTTCCGCACCGATTTCGACATGAGCATGCCTCTCAGATGCTCCGGAATCAGTTTGATCAAATGGAAAGACAGCGAATTCAATTTGCCGGGCACTATCGTCCTCACCTTGCGGAACATTTTCCGGACACAGATCCGGGCGACTTTTTCCGGACTGACGGACAAGGACTTTCCTATCCATCCCTGCCGGTTTATGCGGGAAATTATCTCCTGCCTGGTAGGCATCGGCCCGAGCACGGCAAAACTGACCGAAATGCCGTACGGTTTGAGTTCCTCACGCATCCCGAGGGAAAAATGCTTCACGAATGCCTTGGACGCAGGATAGACTGTCTTGTATCCCGTAGGAATCAATCCCGCCATCGACGAAATGTTCAGCACGTATGAAGCGGCGTTCCGCTTCAGGTTTCCGACCAGCTCGTGTGTAAGTATGGCCATCGCAGCGACATTCACCTGAATAATGGTGTCTATGTACTTCAAAGGAACGTCGTCAATGCGTCTGCTGCCTCCGAGACCGGCATTGTTTACCAAAATGAAAATATCATACTTTTCATTCACGGTCCTTGCAAAATCCACGAGCGCCGGCTTGTCCGTCATGTCGAATTCGAAACATTCGCTCAAAGTCCCCTCCCTCCGGCAAGCCTCGCATACCTCCGGAAGATTTTCCCCGGGGAGCGCCGTCAGCAATGTATTTATCTTCCGTTTCGCCAATTCGAGGGCGATGCACTTTCCCAGCCCGGAACTTGCGCCTGTGACAACTGCATATTTCGACATATGTTCCACGTTTTTTTCAAAATCCTGCAAATGTACGCAGAAGCCGAGAGCAAAACAAATGAATTTATTCGATTTGTTTTACCGAGGCGCAACAGTACATGTGGCCGCCAGGCCAAATTACGCAGAAGCCTCAGAGCAATGCAAGAGGCAATAAATAATTTTTGACTTTAACGGAATAAATTTTAACTTTGCATCCGCTTTTCGTGACGGTGACGCAGCCCGCACATTGCGGAAACGCACTTGTCCAAATACGGAAGCAGGCCGGTCCGGTAGCTCAGTTGGATAGAGCAACAGCCTTCTAAGCTGTGGGTCTTGGGTTCGAATCCCAACCGGATCACAAGTTCTAAAATACTGAAAATCAACACAGTATTTCGCAGAAGATTGATTTATGTGCAACGCAATCCGCTCAAAAAAAAGCGATGTGTTGCACTTTTTTGTATCAAATTACACCAAGTTGCACCACTTCGCCTGCAAACACACCTGCAAGCAATGGCAACAACAAAACTATACCTCGATACACGGGCAAATGCCCCAGGAACACCTGCACCTGTCAAAATCTCGCTATGCCTCAATGGAAAGACCG
>CALUQC010000109.1 GCA_944322805.1 uncultured Bacteroidales bacterium
CCGGCTCCATCACCCAGGACAGTTCTCCTCTTTATATTGTGGACGGTTTCCCTGTCGAAAGCATTTCCGACATCCCTGCATCGGACATACAGAGCATTGACGTCCTGAAAGACGCTTTCTCGACAGCCATTTACGGATCCCGCGGCGCTAACGGAGTGGTCCTCGTCACCACTAAAGGCGGCACGAGCGGAAAATTCTCCGTCAGTTACAACGCATATTGGGGCCAGAAATGGATGGCCAACAAGGATGCCATCGAAGTCCAGGACACTTATGATTTCGTGAAGAACCAGTATGAACTTTCCCTTATAAGGGACAAATACGAGGACAACTATGTTCCTGCCTTCGGACTGTTCGAAGATATCGGACTTTATGAAAACGTGCAGGGCAATGACTGGATTTCCCAGGTATTCGGAAATACGGGCCGCGTGTTCAGCCACAACCTGTCTGTTTCCGGAAGCACCGACAAGGTAAGATGGACTGCAAGCTATTCCCATCTCGGAGACAATGCCATCATGACAGGTTCCACATACCGCAGGGACAACCTCAATTTCAAGACTACATACAAGCCTATCAAGCAGTTGACCTTTGACATTAACGCAAGATATTCAAACACCCAGATTATGGGCTCCGGAGCGAATTCCATCAACGACTCCGGCTCCACTTCGGGAAACGGCCGTCTCAAGCATGCCGTACAGTACTCTCCGATCCCATTGACCGGAGCCATAGAGGGCTCTGACCTCGAAGAGGAATATGGCGACAACGCTCCGCCCCTTCAGTCTGTGGCAGACAATGACAACAAGCGCATCCGCCGGAACTGGACGGTCAACGGAGCTGTTACCTGGCATATTATCAAGAACTTGAATCTCAAGGTGGAAGGCGGTCTTGACAGCTATACCCAGGAAAACAACCGTTTCTACGGACTGACCACATACTATGTGGGGAACTCTGCGCAGTACAAGAACAAGCCTGCCGCACAGTACCAGGATCTTTACAGGCAGCGCATCCGCAATACGAATACTCTGAGCTACAATTTCTCGGAAGTATTCAAGGATGAAAGGCACAAGCTCGATCTTCTTTTGGGGCAGGAATATATCGTGACCAAGTCCAATACGCTGACTTCCATGATCGAGAACTTCCCTGATTTCTTCGACTCCGAAATGGCCTGGAATTTCATGTCCACAGGTACGGCCATTTCCACGAACAACTATTATGACCCGAACGACCTTCTGCTGTCTTTCTTCGGCCGCGTGAACTATTCGTTCGATGACAGATATTCGGTATCCGCCACAATGCGAGCCGACGGCTCGTCCAAATTTTCCAAAGGCAACCAGTGGGGCTATTTCCCTTCTGCGGCGGCATCCTGGACCATCTCCAACGAGCCGTGGATGCAGGGGGCTTCAGGCTGGCTTGACAACCTCAAGCTCCGTTACAGCTTCGGAACTGCCGGAAACAATAACATCCCGTCCAACATGACCGCGTTGAACTTCGCTTCTAACAGCTCCACATGGATTTCGATGGGCAATACCTATTGGTCTACCGTGACTGACGGAGGCGATACCATAATGGCCAACGAAGACCTGTCCTGGGAAAAGACCCTCTCCCACAACATCGGTCTTGACTTCTCGTTCTTCAAGGGGCGGCTGAACGGCTCGGTGGAAGTTTACCACAATACTACCAAGGACCTTCTCATACAGTTCCCTACGGCCGGCTCAGGATACGAATTCCAGTACAGGAACATGGGCTCGGTCCAGAATCAGGGTTTGGAAGTGTCTCTGAATGCCGTACTTGTGGAAAGGGACAACTTCGGACTGACCGTCGGCGCGAACATCAGTTTGAACCAGAACAAGGTCCTCAACCTCGGCGGACTTGAGAGGATAGACTCCGAGACTCGCTGGGCATCATCCGAAGTCGGTGTAGACTATGTCGTCCTCCCAGGTGAGCCTCTCGGCAACATGTACGGATATGTTTCCGACGGCTATTATTCCGTCAATGATTTCAGCGGCTATGATACGGCCAAGGGCGAATGGACGCTCAGGGACGGAGTGGCGGACGCCAGTGAAATCATCGGGGAACAGTATCTAAGGCCGGGAGCCATGAAACTGAAGGATTTGAACGGAGACAAAAAGATCGACTCCAAGGACAAGCAGGTCATCGGAAATGCACTTCCTGTCGGGACAGGCGGTTTCTCCCTCAGCGGATACCTTTACGGCATCGATTTCTCCGCCAATTTCAACTATGTATTCGGAAATGACATATATAACGCCAACAAGGTCGAATTCACTTCATCACGCAAATACGAACGGCGTAATCTGATGGAAACCGGCGAAAAACGGTGGACCAACGTGGACTGGACTACTGGCGAACTTGTCAATGACGGGGACAAACTCATGGAAATGAACGAGGGAGTCACACTCTGGTCACCGGCCGTGGGCAATGCCGTATTCTCCGACTGGGCTGTGGAAGACGGCTCGTTCCTCCGCCTGACATCAGCCACAATCGGCTACACCCTGCCTTCTCATCTTACCATGAAGGCCAAGATATCGCGTCTGCGTTTCTATGTGACAGGCACCAACCTGTTCTGTCTGACCAACTATTCGGGCTATGATCCTGAGGTCGATACCAGACGTTCCACTCCTCTTACTCCGGGCGTAGACTATTCCGCCTATCCCAAGAGCATCGGATATGTGGTCGGAGTCAATCTTACATTCTAATTCAAACAAGTCAGAGTTATGAAAATCATAAAAAGAATCATTATAGGAGCAGGTATCTTAGCCGGATTGTCCTTGACATCCTGCGACCTTACCACGGAATCCCAGTCTACATTCGACGACAAGTCTGTGTTTTCTGATCCGACCCTTACCGAATACCAGCTCTTTTCCATATACGAAGTATTCGGACACACGAACTCGCACCGTGGCCGTTACCTGCCGTGGTATGGCTACAACACCGATATAGAGTGGTATCTTTCCAGCGACGACAAGGGAGCCAAAGCCCAGTATGCCATCACTGTGAACGACAGCGAACTCAATCAGCAGGACGGTCCGTATAACGAACTTTTCGCCGGCATTGAGAGGGCGAATCTCGCAATAGACGGTATCAGGACGTACGGTGACCCTGATACCAGGCCTGAAATGGCAGCCCTCCTCGGAGAGGCCCTCACCATGCGGGCGGTCCTTTACACGGAACTTCTGAAAGCATTCGGCGAAGTCCCGGCGCGTTTTGAGCCTGTGTCACCCGAAACCATATATTTGAACAAGTCAGACAAGGATGTCATATACAAGCAGCTCCTTGCGGACCTCGAAGAATCGTTCGACTATATGGCATGGCCCGGGCAGAGTTCTGCTACCATGAGAACGGACCGCGCAAGCCTCGCTTTGGCGAAAGGTCTTTATGCCCGTCTCGCCCTGATGGCTTCAGGTTTTTCTCTCAGGCCTGAAAAAGGCCAGGTCGGGACCGGAAATCCCGGCAAGGTCTTGCAGTCCGACGATCCGGAACTCCAGAAAGATGTGCTCTATCCGAAGGCACTTGCTGCCCTGAAAGACGTCATCGATCACAGCGGTCTCGACCTCATGGATTATGAAGAGCTCTGGCGGGGAGTGAACAACATGGATCTCACGGCCGGAAATGAGATTATATGGGTGATTCCGTTCAGCAACACCCGCGGACGGTGGAACTATACTTTTGCGGTCCGCAACAACGGCAGGACGCAGTTCTCCCCGACGGACTCCAACCGCGGCGGTCAGGCCGGACCTGTGCCTACCCTCTACTGGAAATACGGTGAAAATGATGTCCGCAGGGATATAAGCTGCGTCAATTTTGCGTGGGAAGATCCGGACGGGGACGGAGTGGCCGAGCCATATCCTGCCGGCATCGCAAACTGGTATTTCGGCAAATACCGTTTCGAATGGATGGAGACTAATCCGTACACAGGTGGAAACGATGACGGGGTGAAGCCTGTATGGATGAGATATTCCGATATCCTGCTGATGGCTGCCGAAATAGCTGCCGATGAAGACGTGTTCGGCGGTACGGAGTTCAACTATGCGAAACAGCAGCTCCTCAAGGTCCGCAAACGTGCCTATAAGGGCCATGAAGACGAGGCCGAGACTTACGTGAATTCACTTGCACAGGCTGATTTCTTCGATGCCATAGTCGATGAGAGAGCTTTGGAATTTGTCGGGGAATTCCTCCGCAAGGGTGACCTTATCCGCTGGAATCTGTTGGATAAGAAACTTGACGACGAAGAAAAGGCCCTCGCTGCTCTGGCGACAAAATATCCTGACGGCAGGTATCTCTGGTACCGTTACGGCACCGATGCGAACGGAATCACTACCATAGAAATGTACGGACTCGGCGAGACGGAGAACGAAGCCAATGCCGATGTGCCTCCTACAGGGACAGGCTGGCAGGTCTACACTAATTCCGAAGGTGAGCCTTCGAAATATTTCACGGGCGACGGGGAAATGTTCAAAAACAAGAAAGTCCTGCTTGTAGCAGATGACGCAAACAAATCGGGTGAAAATCTTGTCCCGTGGTGGCCTATATTCGAAACCTCGATTACCAGCAGTCAGGATGCGTTGGTAAATGATTACGGATTTTAGTCATTGACAGATAAATTTTATTTTTATGAAAAAAATATTTTCAATATTCATATTCTGCCTTCCGTTTTTCTTCGCGCCTGTTTTTACCGGCTGTGTAGAGGAAGTGGAACTTGTGGAAGAACTGAATCTTCCGGCCTGCCTGACGCCGAGCAGCGCCAGTGCAAGCATATCAAGGGAAGACGGACATACGGTGACCTTCACATGGGCGAATTCCAAAGGAGCCACGCAGTATGTAGTCGAAATATATGACGGGACCGACCAGTACGATGCGGACCCTGAAGTCCTTCCGGAAACGGTTTTCGAGAACGGAACACTTGAAACATCGAAAATCGTGGCGGCATTGGAAAGCGGGTCGACTACTTCCCTGAAACTTACCCTTGAAGTCGACAGATACTATTATGCAAGGGTAAAGGCGCAGGGAATGCAGGCTGACGGCGTGACCAGGGCTATCGACGATTCCAAGTGGCAGACGTTCGGTTATCCTATCGCCACATATCCGGTGAAGGATCCGGTGGAGAAGGTCGAGGTTTCTGAAAGAAAGACCACGTCCGTTGTCATCAAATGGACCATGCCTGAAAACGATATCGAGGTGGACCGCATACGTGTGACCCCGAACCCGGACCCGAATGATTCAAGGGCGTACAAGGATTACGTATTTCCGGAAGATTTTACAGTGACAGGCGGGGCTGAACTTACTTTCGAAGTAGGGGCCGATGCCGTGGCTGAGGGAACGGCTGTCGCACTCACTCCGTCAACTTTCTATACTTTTGCCGTACAGTACGGCAATGCCACCAGAGGTGAAGTGACTGCCTGGACCCGTCCGGACTGGTCAGATGCCCAGGATGCCCCGGATGTGGCCACTTTGGAGAGACTGGTCGGAGAGGCCGGTGACCCGAATGAGAATACGGCTGCAGAGCCTGGCGGTACCATACAGCCGAGAAAAATAAGGCTTACAAATGCAGATGTGGATTATGAAATAGGCGAACTGGAGATTTACGGGCCTGTCATCATATTCGGCGGAACGGCTTCCGGAGAGAATCCGACCGTGACAGGTACATTTTCTATGGCGACGTTGCCGGGACAGGCTTATGAATATGCGGTGCCGGCAGAAACGCAGTTGCTGGTGGATGATACTCCGGCTGCAGAGACGAAAGTGAGTGTAAGCAGTTCCATAGGTGCCTCATATCTCAGGCTTGAGGGATTGGATTTTGAAGGTAATGAGAAAGACTGCGTGAGTCTGAATGCCGTGGAAGATAAATCCGGTACGGAAGTTTCCGTGGAAGTCGTAAACTGCAACTTTTCAAATTGCGAGCAATCTGTATTTTATAACAATAAAGCAGTCACATTCGGCAATGTATTGTTTGACGGATGTTACATTGAGGAAGTTGCTACCGTCAAGCAGTCGATATTCGATGTCCGTAAGGCGATTTCCGTCAAATCATTTACTGTAAGGAATACCACCATCACGAGCAGTACCCGTCCGGCGTCCTCTTATCTCTTGCGTATAGATAAGGATAACCTTGGAGATAAGAGTATTGATGAAATCGTATTCGACCACAATACCATTTACGACATCGGCCCTGGTGCTGGCAATAAAGCCGGACTCTTCTATATCAGGGCGAACTTTACCAACTTCGAATTGACGGACAATATCATAGCAAAAACGGATATTGCTCTGCTTTATAACAGTTCCAATGTACCTAATACCATATCATCGAACTTCTTCTATAAGGTAGGAGAGACGGCTTGGGCTCCGGAAACGGTGGGCGAAACGGAAGTCAACGAGAAAGGCGAAGGTGATCTGACCCAGAGTGCGGCCCTTGCCAAGGGCGGCGCCATACTCAATTCCGATCCGTTCGAGAATGCCGAAAGGGGACTTTTCAATATCGACAATGTCCTGATAGAGGATGCCGGTGCCGGTGACCCGAGATGGCTCGTGCCATATGTCCCGGAAGAAGTTCCGCCTCTTACGGTGATAGATTATGAAACTACGTGGGACCTGACGAGTGTGGAGACTTTCTATGACGAGATCGAGGACAGTACGGTCAGAGGAAATATCGAATTCTTCATCGTGAACAATGTTGTCAATGTCTCGGATGCCGGTATGGATTTCACTGCAGAGGCAGTGCTTTCTCCTGACGGCACTCCTTCCGACGGCGGTATTGCATTCCTTGTGGGCGGTCCAGGCTCGGTAGTCCTCTCTACAGAGCAGTCCCGTGCCGGCTCGGCTAATGACCACATCACAGTAGCATACCGTACGAAGGGCTCTACGGGCAATGTCTTCGTGGAAGGTGCTGTTCCTGTCGGGGCCAACGGCGCCCGCGTCGCCCTTCCTGATATTGCCGCAGGCACCGAAACGATGGTTTACCTCTACCCGTGCGGTCCTATCACCCTTACCGGTCTTTCGTGGATCGAAGACGCGACATCTGCCGGACCGAGCGTCCTCAATACTCCTGCGAATCTGGCATTGACAGCTGATTCCGGTGACAATACGGCTGCCGACGTGACATTGTCATGGGATGAAGTTCCTTCTGCCGGGTCTTACAAAGTGATAATCACAGGCCCTCGTACTACGGATGTTTCCGAGGAGACTGTTACGACGAACAGCTATTCATTCAAACCGTCCGGCCTCAGTACGGGTATATATACGTTCAAAGTGCAGGCTCTCATAGCAGAAGGCGACCTGAATCATGAGAATTCAGAGGTTTCGGAAATTTCCGCACAGTTCGAGAAAACAGAAGCCTGGACAGCGGTATCGACGACTGGCATTACCTCATGGGGCAGCGAAGATTTCCAGTATCTGTATGAAACGAGGGCAAACAGCAGCAGTAGCACTGAAGTGACGGCCGATTTCGTTTACAACAATCTGAATTATTATAATAATAGTGGAAAATGTAAGTTCGGAACAGGTACGAATGCTGCTGGTACGAGTGGCGTATATCGTTATCAGTTCGGCGGCTCCTGCAAATTTACGGATGGCGAAAGAAAGAATCTCCTTCAGTTCAAGGTGACCGGAAACGGAACTCTTACAGTAGAGGCGGCTTCCGGTAAGGATACAGAAGCACGATATCTGTGTGTCGCTGCCGGTGAAACGGAACTGATTGTTGGAGGAACGAAAGGAACGCCTGACAATAACGATACCGACAATATGTGGGGATGCAATGATGGTAAAGCCAAGGTTTTCACGCTTGATATAACAAATATCACTCAGGAAACGATAATTTCCCTTTACAGCGACAACAGTTCTATCAACGTCTTCTCCGTCACCTGGACACCGGAAGGCTATGATCCGGATGC
>CALUQC010000110.1 GCA_944322805.1 uncultured Bacteroidales bacterium
GTTCAGGGCGCCTGCACCCATATTGCCCGCAAGGAGCACGCTTACTCCCTTTTCTTTCAACTGCTCCGCCACTCCTGACTTGCATCCGCAGCTTTGGGGTGACTGCATCTTTTCGAGCCCGGCAATCCTGCCGGACCCGTCAGTTTCATATATCGCGAAATATTCACAATGGCCGAAATGGTCGTCAACAAGGCCGTTTCTGCCCGGCAAGGCTATCTTTTTCATGATTTATCCGTTTATATGTGGATGCGAAGCGGACAAATATACGCAGAAGCCGAGAGCAAAACAAATTTATTTGTTCTGCCGAGGCGATACAGTATATGTAGCCGTCAGGCTAAATATACGCAGTTTTTCCTGCATGTGTAAATGCCGTGCCTTACGCCTTCATACGCCTTTCATACGCCTTTCGGCAAGGTCCGGGACCTTACTGCCACTGGAGTTCGTCGCCGATGGTAAAATCCTCGGTTGAAATGCCACCCTGAGACGGCTCCGGACCGCTTTCTCCTGCAGTATGGGCATCCGCATCCGTAACAGTGGAAGCGAATACTTCTTCCGAATCCGAATATGCGGCTACGATAACATAGTCCGTATCAGGCTCGATACTTACCTGATTCATGTCCGAATCCCAGGCAGTCGAGGTGGAAAAACCGCGCATAGATTCCTCCCATACTATTTCGGCTTCCGACCCGGAACTGCAAAGGATATCATATGCAAACGTGGCCAGTCCCGCTTCTTCGGCGGCATCCATGGCAGATTTCAGGATTACGGCCGTTTTCAGATAAACGCCCTGAGGTGCATGGACTTCATAGATGAGCATGTATTCAGCCGCATCGGCTATCACTATTTCAGGACCGGCGGCAGGGACAAACTCGAAAGGCTCTTTCTGCACAAGCATACCGCGGTACAAATCCCCGCTATTGTACGTACTCTGTATGGCCACATTGCCGGCATCATCCCTTACATAGACGGTAAAGCCGTCAGGATAAGCCTCAGGAGCCGTCACAAGATAAAAAAGAGTTTCTTCAGAAGCATCAAGTTCCTCCATGAATCCGCCGAGATAAATACGTTTGCTCTCCGCGGACGAAGACAGCGTGAAACGGTCGGAATAGGATAGACTGAACACCTCGTCCATCGGGACAAGCACGGGCCCTGCCATAGGACTGCCGTCATTGCTCGTCACTGATATTCCGGTCACGGCGGCATTGCCAGTGATGCCGAAGCTCAACACCGCACCGATATTGGAGAAATCCAGTTCTTCATCGGTGCCGTATGCTATCATGGGATTTGCCGAAATGCCGTATGTCCCGTAATACTCATCCGTATAGTAATCCTGGTTGCAAGGTATCATAACCTCATAGTACCCCTCCGGCGTCTCGTACAAAGGATCCGGATAGGAAGCTATGTATTCGGTGCTTTTTCTCACCCCTTCCACCAGGGCGCAGGTCGGATCTTCCCCGAGCGGCATCACCCCATAGGCCTCGCCGTTGATATAGACCATGTCACCCTGATTCCATGACACCATGCCTGCGGCATCTATGGCAGTCCTCGCATCAGATTCCGCTCCGGCGCTTTTCAGCCTGAGGGTCACAGTTTCTTCGGAAGGCTCCGGCTCAGTATCGGAATCCGTTCCCGACAGTTCGCCGCATCCGGACAGAATGAAAAATGTCGCTGCAAGCAGCAATGAATATTTGTATATGGTTTTCATTGTTTTTATTGTTTATGTCAGACAAATTCCCAGCTATATCAAGCATGCCGATGCTGCCTTTATTCCCACGGCGTTTCTTCCTGAATCTGGAAATCCTCGTTGCTCATGGAGCCGCTGGCAGGTCCAGATTCAAAAGGTATACGTATGAACAAGTTCTGGTTTGAGAGATTTTCTTCGGCGGTATAATCCGAAGTCAGACTCGTATAGACGCCTGCTTCCAGACTGTTTTCCCAGACATGGAGCATGGAATACGAACTCGTACAGAAATACACTGGCATGCCTTCTGCCGTCATGAATGCCGCATAGCTCTCTTCCGGGAATATTTGTGCTACAGGCTCAGGCATTCCTGTCGCGAAAATATCCGCCGAAGTGTTGCCGTCCAGATACAGATAGACAATGTCCTCTCCTGTCGGATTGCATCCGAGACTTGTCATATAACCGCTGAAATCATTCTGATATATGTCGAGACGCACCCTAAAAATATTTTCTCCGTAGAGCCGTTCAGCCGTCAAGTCATTGAAATTCAGGGTCCAGCCATTTTCATAATCGGACAGCGTCACACTTGCTGCTGAAGATACCGTTTCCCATACTGCATCCGCCGGGAAATGTTCAGGGGTGACATACCCGTTTTCAACGAACGATTCTGCGCCGTCAGGACCTGTGGCAAGCAGGAAAAGCCGATAATCGGTAGCCGGATAAATCCTGTCATCATATGCAGTCTCATAATACAGACCGCCGCTGACAGCTGTTTCTATACTGGCTTCATCCAAAGTCTTGCCGTAAGCGAGCACCACATCCCGCGGCTCCATACCGGAAGCAATGTAGCCGTCCAATTCCGCAGCGGAAAACAGTCCCAACTGCAACACCGACACTTCGCCTTCCAGTGCGATATTCATGGCAAGTTTCGAATAAGTGCTCTCCGGCAAAACCGAAAAATCCAGAATGGCAGGACCCTCACCCGAAGCCGCTTCCGTCGATGCCGACACTACGGCAACAGTGCCGAGAGGCATATCGCCCGGCACGGCATAGGACGCCATCACATAATAATCCGTAGCCGCGACCATATCCACGTATTCGCAGTCATAGTTGCAGACCTTCGTGGCGGTAAAGGTGCATGTACCGTCATCTCCGACCGTAACAAACCCCTCCGGACTGTTGTACACGGTTTCCTGAGCGATATCATACTGCGTATATTCATCGTCATCGGATTCGGCAGGATACGAATCATAATAACTCTTGTATGCGACACCGGTCATGATTGTCGTACCGGGTGCGGCAGTCACTGTGTAGGATATGGAATTGGATGCAGTACCCGTTACCTCTATCTCAGGCACCGGAAGCGGCTCGAACTCGAACGGCTCCACAGGCACGACAGTGGAACGCGGCATTTCCACCGGCACAGTCATCTTTTTCATGGACAGATTCTTTTCGGAATCCATTACATAAAGGGTAAAACCTGAATCGTAGGTTTTTGCCGGGACCACAAAATGAAACCATGTCGGCTCGGATGAAAGCTGGACCGGTACAGTATTATACTCGTCATCAACGCATTCCAAGACAATGCTGGTCCCGTATTCATCACTGAAATCAGAGTAGGAGTCACTCATCACCCCGCTTCTGAGATCCTCAACAGGTATCATGATGTTTCCCGCCAGATTCGAGCCGTCATTCGCCGCAAACGCAAGATAGCTTACGGCCTGTGTGCCTGTAATCCCGAATCTTGCCACCGATGCCACGTTCTTCAATTCTATATCGGTCGATGTACCGTACCCGGCCATGGGATTTACCTCGGACGCGAAACTGTCTTCACTGTACCTCTGGTAAGAAACGATATTCAAACTCACATTATCACCGATTCCCCCGGCAGGCCAGTCCGAGAAACTGCCATACGGATATATTACGACATACTCATCGCTTTCCGGTACGCCCTCGACAGTGGCTGCCGCAGGATTCTCCGGATCCGGAATCACCGGATAACTTTCATATGACGATGATGTTCCGACAGTCACGAAATCGCCGTCACTCCAGAGTACCTGGCCGTTTCCGGCCAATGAAGTCCTGGTGTCAGCCGCCGAAACGGACTCGGCGCTGCGCAATGTAAGGGTGACGGTCTTTTCCGACCCGCCGTTGTCCGGAAGCAGTTCTTCGTTCCGGGAGCAAAATGTAAGGAATAAAGGTGCTGCAAGCAGCAACAGTATTTTTCCTGAAGCCGATATGTTCATATTCGCAAATTTTAAGTATTAGTCCCAGGCCACTTCGTCCTTGATTTCATAGTTTTCGTTCGAGGCTCCGCCGGAAACAGGGATGCCTCCCAGCAGCTGCACGTTTATGCTGAAACTTCCAATGTGCCCCGTATCTGCCATATCGGCGACGGAACTACCGGCCCAAAGGGAGAATTTGCCTCCGGCATTGAGATATTCACCTCCGAAATCCATATATCCAGGCATGTCCCGGGTAGTAACATAAAGCGGAAGCTCGTCTTGGGTCGTAAAGCCGATGTAACTCTCGAACGGCGGCATTAGCATCATGCCTCCACCTTCGAATGTCCCGTCGAAATAAAGGTAGCAATCCTCGTATGTGCATATAAATCCTTCTTCCTGCATACGGGTTACGAATGTTTCATCCGAATAAAACGGAATATGCATCCTGAAAATATTCTCCCCCTGTATTTTCTCCACAGACAGCTCCCCGTTGTAATAATATGAGACGCCTAACGTATGTATATCAAAGTTGATGTGGTCCGCATAAGCATTCGAAACGGTCTGCCATTCAGCATTCGGGTCAAGATGCGCCGAGGTCGTGCCGGAAGCATTGGAGACCGTTTCCATTCCGCCCTCCGATATGGCAGAAGTCACTAAAATATATTCAGTGTCAGGAATAAACGCATAATTCGTAATCTCCGTATAAAAGCCTCCGGACAATGCCTCCGACAACTCCTCATCGGAAAGGAGAAGTCCGCGCTCGGCCAATATCCGGCTTTCCGTGTACCCGTCCGAAATCAGCGACTGATATTCGGTAACCGGAAGAATGCACCAGCTGACACTCGAAGCATTCCCGGCGGAGATGCTTATGTTCATCTTATAATATTCATCTCCGCTTTCAAGGACGGTATACAGATTCGGAGCCTCGCCGGAAGGTGCCGCTGTGGTGACTTCCACAGAGGAAAGAAGACCGAGGGTCGAATAAATATCAGAATAGTCGACTACGACGACATATTCATTTTCCGGCAAAATCGCGGCCTCTGTATAATTCGGGGTAAAGGCTTTGTCCAAAATAAAAGTACAGGTGCCGTCCGGGCCGGCAATGACGGCATCCGAGTTAAACATTGCTTCGCTTGCACAGTAATCCCTGTCACCCTCGCCGATATTTTCCCAGTCGGATTTCAGGAATGCGGCAGCCTTGACCCAGGCACCGCGCACAGCCTGTACGGTCCCGGACACTGTCGTAGCCCCGGCAGACAGTTCCGTAATTTCCGGGGCAGGAGCAGGCTCGAAGCTGAACGGCTCCTTGGCCACGATTTCCGAGCGGAAGGCATCGGTGGCGGCAGATGTGCTCTGAATGGCGACATTGCCGTCCGGATCCTTGACATATACCGTAAAGCCTTCTTCCAAAGTCTGGGGAGCCACACCGAAATAAAAATATGTCGGAGCGGCAGGGTCGAGATACACATCTGTTCCCATGAAAACCCGTCTGAAATAATTTTCATCATCGTTTCTGACAGGATATACGGAAGCGTATGAGCCTGACTTGATATCATCCTGCGGGACGCTCAGATATCCAGAAAGATATTCTCCTTTGTTCCCGGTAATGGAAATCTCGGAAACAGCCACATCGCCTGTAACACCGATACGGATCACGGAGCCGAGATTGTGGAACTGCAAATCGGTAGAGGTACTGTATGCAGCCATCGGATTGCCGGACCGGTAGAAGGATCCGGAGACATAATCCTGGAACGGCCCGATATACAGATAATAGTTTTCCCCGTCGAACTCCGGGAACTGCACCGGAGAATAGAACGCGAAATACTCGTCGCTTTCCATAACCTCTACGGTGCCGAATGCCGGATCGCTTTCATCAGGCATCACCTGATATTCGCTGTCATTGACATACACCATGTCATCCCAAGTCCAGATGACACGCTTGTCGTCCTCGAGCATGGTCTTGGACTGATTTTCCGTATCGGCACTTCTGACCGTCAGAGTGACGGTATTGCCCGACGGGCGTGAATCAGGCTCAGGCTCCTGTATCTTGCCGCATTGCGCCATTGCGAGCGGAAGCACTGCGAGCAACAGCAGATTTTTCAATATTTCGGTTTTCATTTTATTCATTTTTATAAATAGTCGGAATTCAGAACATGTTACCAGGGAGTCCTCTCAGTCACTTTGAAAGGCTCGGCGTATATGCCGGAGTCCGTACTGCCGCCGGCAAGCGGATAACTGATATAGACGCCTGCCGTCGACATGATGGCAGCCGATTCGTCGGTAATATCAGTGGTGAATGCAGGATTTGCCCAGATATCCATATAATCCGGCACATACCCGCCGGAATAATGAGGGAAATATGCAATACTGTAGCGGTGTGTAGAGATATACACTGGCTCTCCTTCCGGCGTGGCGAATCCGGTGAAGCTCTCCTCAGGGAAAATTCTCGTAACATAATTTCCAACCATGCTGCCAGAATAATCGCACTCCGTCGCATCGATGTAGAGCATGCATGTCCCACGTCCTTCCGAAACAAGGCCGTAACCCTCCATCACATCCGTGAATTCAGGGCTGCTTTCCGGCTCGTATGCTACCCTAAAAATATCCGAATCCGCACATTTCTCAATGGACAGCCCGGAGAAAGTGACTGTGACCGAGTGGTTAAGCCTATCGGCAGGATTAAGCGAGAAGCGCAATTCCACCTCGTCCGAGAGCACCTCCCATACAGGCTCACCTGTGAAATGCTCCGGTGTAGTGTATTCCAGTTTCCGGACTGATGCCGCTCCGTCCGGACCTGTTGCCATGACCAATGCCACGAAGTCCGCAGACGGATACAGCAGGCAGGAACGGATATCGGTCGAGCCGAACACAAGTCCGCCTGCTGCCGCCTCCGCCACCATTTCCCCGTCAAGGGACGTTCCATAGGCCTGGGCTATTTCCATATCGGTCAGGCCATTCCCGGCATAGCGCTCATACTCCTTCACTGAACATACGAACGCCCTTAGCTCAGAAACCTCGCTGACGGTGTTTATCTGCATCACCATATTGGTGTAAGAACACGTGTCGGCCAGCAGTTTTGCCTCGAATTCAGGACCTTCTCCCACAGACTCTTCAGTAGCAGCCTCGAGAAGCACCGGCTTTCCGAACATCAGATGCGCATTCTCCGTATCCTCGAAATACGATACCGCTATGCGGTAGCCGGTGCCGGCATTCATCTTCACATACCAGCCGCCATCGTTGCAGACCTTGGAGAAACGGAATTCGCAGGTCCCGTCTTCCCCTGTAGTCATATAGCCGTCCTCAGATTCGTAAATTGCCATTTCCGCATAGTCATCACGGGTCTCGCGGTCATCGTCGAAATATCCTTCCTTTTCAGGCAGGGTCTCGTAAAGGGAGCTGTAAAGCACCCCTGCACGGATGCCCATGCCTGGCTCCGCAGTTACGGTAAATGAAATGGTGGAGTCCGTGGTCTCGGTAACTTCGATGACAGGCTCCGGAACAGGCTCGAATGCAAAGGTTTGCATAGGCACAATGGTGGAGCGCAGCACCTCTACCGGGGAACTGACCTTTTTGACAGCGACTTTGCCTTCAATGTCATCCATGATGACCGTAAATCCGCCTTCATACACCCTTGGAGGTATGCAGAAATCAAAGTATTCCGGCGACGAAGGGTCGAGAGTCACGAATTCATCCTCGGAATCGTAGTAGAATTCGATGGAGGTGACATTGCCGTTGTTATCCGGCTCGCCGTAACTGTCTTTCAGCCCGCCCGACATGAAATCATCAATCGGGACCCCCAGCATGCCGGCCATGACACTGCCGTCATTCGTCATAAGATTTATCGAGTTCATGGTCTGCGTACCTGTGACACCGAGCCTCAGCACACCGCCTATATTCTTGAACTCAAGGTTTGGATCGGTACTGTACGCTGCCATAGGCATGTTTTTCCGGCTTTGGCCATATCCGGTGTAGGAAACGAATGTCACGTTCAGATAACCGTCGTATAAATATCCGTTTCCGACCCATGCCACATACTCGGGACTTTCCGCCACGCCTTCGACAGTGGCCATGGTCGGATCATCCGGATTCGGGATGACCTGATACGACTGATTGTTGATGTTGACCCTGTCGCCTTCGTTCCAGATGACGCGACCGTCTTGTTCGAGAGTGGTTTTTGTGCCCTGCCCGGCAATGGATTCAGAACTTCTGACAGTGACAGTTACAGTCTTTTTGTCCGACAGGGATGTGTCGGGAAGAAGTTCCTCGGTACGGGAACACAGGGAGAGAAGCAGAGGCATTGACGCTAAAAGTATCAGTCTTCCCCCCCCCATTGATTTTTCAGACATAAGGTTGTTTATCGTTAATAATTTCTTCTTCAGGTTATGGTCCGCAAAGATAGCTTTTTTCCAAACACTTGCAATGTTTTATCGACATTTTCCATTGATGGCGGCCGGTTTGCCGTCCCTTATTCCGCCCCGGAATACCAGCCCCCACCGAGAGCCTTGTATAATTCCACCAATACCTTATATTCCTGCATAATCGCATTGCTCAGTTCCACCTGGGAACTGAAATAGGATCTCTGGGCATCCAGCACGTCCATGTAACTGATGACTCCGTTTATGTACTGCATGTTGGAAAGAG
>CALUQC010000111.1 GCA_944322805.1 uncultured Bacteroidales bacterium
CTGACGGACGATTCGACACCGGCACATTCGATTCCTACCTGGAAACCCTCATCTCCGAAAATTTCCCGCACAGCCTCATTCAAAGGAGTGCGCGATACATTTACAGTATGGCAAATCCCGCTTTTCCGGGCCACATCAAGCCTGAAATCGCTGACATCCGTAATGCATACTTTCTTCGCCCCTCGGGCAACGGCAAACTGGGCCACAAGATTTCCTATCGTACCGGCACCCGAAACGACTACGTTTGCGCCCTCCAACCGATGAGGCCGTGTAGTAACATGTGCGGCAACGGCTACAGGCTCTATCATTGCCCCATAATCGAATGACATGTCCTCCGGAAGCAATACCACCCTGTCCTCCGGAACGATAAAGTAGTCCTGTGCGGCACCGTCGGCCTGGAAGGCCTCGACTTTCAGATTCGCGCAGACATTATAACGTCCGTTCCTGCACGGGTTGCATTTCCCGCAGACCTCCTGCGGCCTTGCAGTCACCTTGTCTCCTGGCTTGAATGCCGTTACAGCATTTCCGACAGCTACGACGGTACCGGAATACTCATGTCCCTGCACTACCGGATACTTCGTGGCCGGATGCGTCCCGTGAAACGAGTGGACTTCAGAGCCGCATATTCCGATTCTTTTTACATTGACAAGAACATCGCCGGCAGAAAGATCTTCCGCCTTCAAGTCAGGCACCTGGCGAATCCGGATTTGTCCGGGCTTCATTAAAACAGCTTGTCTCATAATCAACTTTCCTTATCTAGATCGTAAACTTGCGTATAAGGGACATCCGTACGGCCGGCGCCTGATTTCAGCGCATCACATAACAGGTCCTCATGTCCCGACAACATATCTGCCGGACAGATATCCGATTTGCTGCACAATGCCGCAACTATGCCGGCCACCTCCCCGGCAATGCCGCATGCCCGAGGCACGTACGGGCTGCCGGTACGTCTGTCTGCCAGCACCTGCGGATATGTCGTCATGACCAAATTGGAGATTCCGCCGCATTCGATCCGGGAATACGGCCTGTCATAGAACATGTCAGGACAGTCAGTCCCGGCATCCGGATACATCATGTACGGGACCCATCCGGCGTTGTTGCCGGATTCCATTCTTCCGTAAGCCTCTATCATTACCTCATCCCTGACATTCTCGGCGTTGTCCGTATGATCTTCATGTTTCCGCCCGCGGTCAAAAGCCAATGCCGATATCCTGCCGCCTGGCATGCAGTCCGCAAATATTTCCCCTTTCAACCATATCCCGGACGCAGTCTCCACATCCGCTAATACCACAGCGTCTATTTTCCCTTCATCCGCCATTATCACATCGCTGACGGCATAATTCCTGAAAAGAGTAATTCCCGGCTCCGTCCCGATGAATTTCTCCTTTTTCATATCCTCATACGCGGAAGCGTCCATAAAATTTCCGCCGCGCTCCGGAGCAAACTCGTTGAGGAGGTATCCGAGCGACGGGAATCGTCCCGCATTGATCCTGCCGCCCAGGCCGATTCTGACCTCGGAAGAATTGTCTCCGCCCAGGACACCGCGAGTGCTCACAAGCGCGACCTTCAACCCTCTTCTGGCAGCAGCTGCAGCTGCACATATTCCCGATATGTTGCCCCCGTACACCACCAAATCGAAATATCCCTTGAATGCCGGACAGGCGCTTCCCGTCGAAAATTCCTGTCTGAAAAAATCCATGTCACCGGACGGAGTCTCATCGGACAATGTCAGCAATACCGATTCGCACCGGCCGTCAAATCCGGTCAGATCGTGAAGGGCAAGTCTGTGGACGCCTGCAGAAAGTCCGGCTTTGCCTCCGTACTGCCAGGACCACATGCTGTTTCCGTCTCCGAAAACGACGCCGGAAGACTTTCCGTCAATCATTGCCTCAAACAGGCCACGGATGCGTCCGTTGCCGGAATTGCCCGTCCAGTTTCTTGTCCTCACCCATACGTTGTACAAGCCCTCATGCACTATGTTGAAATCCGTCCAGGCATCATCGACAGGCTTGCCGAGTCCGTGAGCGAGAAGAAAAGAATACCCCGACTGCGGAAAAAACTGCGAATCGACGATCCATCCTCCGCGGTCTGAAAAAGATGCTGCGGGGATGAAAACCGAATTATCCTTCCTGAATCCCGGTGTCCTGCCGGACAATGCCGGAGATGTTCCGCACGCAAGCGTGGATTCCCTGCAAATCATTTCCGGCTCAAGAATCAATGTGGAATAATTTTCCGGCTGTGAATTTTCGATAATATCCTTCAACATGTTGAAAGCTCCGAAAGCCATATCTTCCGTAGACTGCGTAATGCGGGTCATTCTCGGAGAATACAGGTCATAACTGTCATTATTGTCGAAACAGAGTACGGCAAGCTGCTCCGGCACCCTTATGCCGAAATCGTGTATGGCCTTAAGTCCGAGTACGGATATGGTGTTGGTAGGAAATATCACGGCATCGGCACCCCGGGCCACGGCATCGGAGATGAAGTCTGCCACATCCTTTTCAGCATTGCCATATGACGTGTATTTCACTCTTACATATTCTCCGAGAGCGTTGTCATCCATTGCCTTCCGGTAGCCGAGCTCTCTTTCCGTCATGCTCGAAATTCCGAGAGTGTAGTTGACCATCTCTATTTTCCGGCAGCCGGCAGAAATCAAATGCTCGGCAGCCATCTTTCCGGCCTTGAAATTATCCAGGAGGACCTTTCCGCAGTTCACCTCTGGAATGTCCCTGTCTATAAGGACAGTAGGAATATTTGCATCCACCACTTTCTTCACGGATGCGGCGCTGCCCTTGCACGGCGCGATGATCATGCCATCCACGGAATTGTCAAGAAACGTATCCACCAGGCTTTCGGTCTTGGATGCAGACTCGTCCGTACTGGCAAACAGCACCGTATATCCGTTCTTGTAAGCCACGTTTTCTATATATCTGGCGATATCCGAAAAGAAATGGTTGGCAATATCCGAGGTAATCACCCCTATCGTGTACTGCCGGCCGCTTCTCAGACTCGAGGCAGCCTTGTTAGGACGGTAGCCGAGACGTCCGGCCACTTCCAGTATCTTGCTGGCGGTCTCCTCGTTGACTGAATATTTCTTTTTTTCACCGTCCTGTTCATTGCGGACATTATTCATCACGAAAGAGACTAAGGATATGGAAACCCCGGCCTCCTTGGCGACATCCTTTATAGTTACCTTTCCCATCTACTTCAATTCAACTCCTTTTTTCTCCATCCTGTCCTGCAGAGCAGCCACATCCAGCTTGCGAGGACTGCATCCCGTATCTGCGCACATGGATGCGGCAATGCCCACGGCTTCTCCCATTGCCATGCAGACGGACATGACCCGATACGACGCATGCGCCCTGTGCGTGCCTGAAATGCAGCGTCCGGCCACATACAGGTTTTCTATGCCTCGGGGCAGAAAGCACCTGTAAGGAATATCATAAGGCTTGCACCACCCTATTTTTGCCTCGGCCTGGCCCGCTCCCGAGGGATTGTGTATATCAACGATAAATTCGGCATCATGGACTACGGCATCTTCGAAGCGCGCTCCGGACTGCACGTCTTCTCCCGTAAGGACATAATCTCCCATTACTCTTCTGCTTTCCCTCACTCCGGTCGTAGCGCCGCTTGCCACACACCTGCAATTTTCATATCCCGGCACGTATTTCCTGAGAAAATCCACGAGCAGCCTTATCTGCCTGCGGAGTTCCAGGTCAGCCTTGAAAATGCCGCCGGCATCGGTAATGTCCACTCCGCACAGCTGGGTGGTATTCACCTGCCGCTGGCCCGGAACCGTAGTCGGATGAAGCCTTACTGCAGCAAGGTCTTCCGGCAGTGCGCCCTCGTCCGCCAGACGCTTGCAATAGTCGAGAAAACGTTCGTCTCCGAGTTTAACGTCGTCCACATCACCTATGCATATGATTCCCCTGTCCTCATCGACCCCGTCTATGGTAAATTCCAAAGTCACGGGCTGCATAAGCCCGTCGCCGTCCCTGCCCTTGGCGATTTCGGCTCCTGCCAGGGCCGACACGACAGCATCTCCGGTAGCGTCTACGGTTACGGCTGACGTCAGGGCGAACAGGGATTCATTGCTCGCTATTATCAGCCCGCATACGCTTGGACCGTCTTTTATGACATCTGACACGCTGCATTGCAGAAATACATCGATATTCTTTTCCCTGGCCACGAATTCCTCCAGGACTATTTTGGCATTTTCGAAGTCGTGAGCCTTTCCCGTACGCCCTATCATGTCATTGTCCGGCACGCCGAGAAGCCTTACCAGTTCGTCCCGCATCGTTCCCCTGCCGGTCATCCCGAGAATAGGCCCCACATAACCGGCCGTCAGGTTGCCTCCAATTATACCGTAACGCTCCACGAGAGCGACTTTCGCTCCCTCGCGGGCTGCAGCTACCGCAGCGCATATTCCGGCCGGACCTGCCCCGGCCACTATGATATCGTAATGTCCGCGGACATCTATTTTCCTGCTGTATAAAATCTGTTCCTTCATTTTCCCAAACTTTTTCAACAGACCTGCAAATTCACAGTATCTCTTTCAAAGTCAGCATTGCACCGGCATCGCGGATCTTCTTCACCATCATCGAATATTCTCCGGCAAATCTGTCCGACGCAGCCATACCCGCTCCAGCAAAAGGAGACAAGGACAGGAATGCCGCCGGATCATCATCCATGATTTTCTCCGCATCCTCTGCCGCAAGCCACGGCTCGCTGATTTCAAAAGCCTCCCCGCAATCGTCCCTGCGGTATTTCAGATAGTGCCTGTAACAAGCGACAAGATATGCCACCCTCGTCAGGCAGGCTCCGTCAGAAATCATTTTTTTCAGATTCGGCACTATGTAGACAGGGAATTTGGAAATTCCGTCAGAGCACAGACGGGCTATCTGGTCGCTGACCGCCCTGTTTCCGAAACGTTCGACAAGTGTTTTCTTGTACCGGTCCAGATCCACCCCTTCCGGAGCCGGGACATACGGAGTGATGTCGGCATTCATAAAAGTTTCCACCAGCGCCTTTATGTACGGATTTTCCATGGCCTTGTCCACCTTGCGGTAGCCGGAGAGGAATGAAGGATATGACAGCATCGTATGAGATGCGTTCAGAAGGCTGAGCTTCATGTTTTCCCATGCTGAAACATCGCCGGTCATCTTCACGCCGGCCTTTTCAAAAGGCGGACGCCCGGCCGCAAACCTGTCCTCGACAACCCACTGTATGAAATCTTCGCAATATACCGGAGCCTGATCCGAAGTCCCGTTTTCCGCATTCAGCCTGTCGATATCGCACTGCTTCACTGCAGGAGTTATGCGGTCTACCATACAGTTTGGGAAAGTGACGTTTCCGGCCACCCATTCGGCCAGATCCTTATCCTGGGCGGAGATGAACGAGGTGAAAGCCTTGCGTGCGGTATCTCCGTTGTGTTGAAGGTTGTCGCATGACAATATGGTCACAGGACCGTTTCCGGCATTTTTTCTCCGGCGCAAACCTTCCGCCACATATCCGAACACAGTTTGCGGACTCTCCGGAACAGCCAAATCGTGGCGGACAGCGTCATTCTCTATGACAAACTCCCCCGTAACCTTGGAAATATTGTATCCTCCTTCCGTAATGGTAAGGGTAATTATCCTTATTGCCTTGTCGGCTATTTTGTCAATTATCTCCTGCCGAGACTCTCCGGACCAGAGCAGTTCTACCATAGACCCTATGCGCATGGCTCTGTTTTCTCCCGTCCTTCCGCAGACCGTGAGGGTGTACTCTCCATCCTGCGATTTCAACGCCTTGTAGAGTTTTTCGTCCGAAGGAAGGATCATGGCGCCGCATATGCCCCAGTGCGAACAATCCGGGTCCTCAAGAAGTCTGTTCATGTAATATTCCTGATGCGATCTGTGGAAATTCCCGACACCGAAATGCAGGATGCCGGCATTGACAGTTTTTCTGTCATAATGATATTTTTCTATCCCCGCCATAGTATTATTTCGTCAAATTGGTCCCGTAACTTATCAATATGCTCCGCAATTCATCGGTATCTACCTGATCCACGTCTGTATCCTTTCCGCAGCACATTGCCGCCGCAGCTCCGGCCGCCTGCCCGGTGCCCATGCATGCCGCCTGCACCCTCAGTGAAGCCGAAGCTACGGGATCCGCAGAAATGGCCCTTCCCGCCACCAAAAGATTCTTGAATGACGGGGAATAAAGGCATCTGTACGGCACGAATGCGGCATCTTTCAGGAATTCGCATCTTTGTCCTGTAGACGATGCCGCATGTATGTCCACAGGATGGCAGCCACGCGATACGGAATCGGGAAAGTCAACGGCATTTACATAGTCCCTGCCTTCAAGCGTAAAGGCTCCCTTTATTCTCCGGGTCTCCCGTATGCCTGTCTGAGGCGCCGTAGCTATCAGATAAGAATCCGCAAAAGCGGGAATGTATTTTTTGAGCAACGATGCGAACCTGTACACATCCTCGCGCATAATGCACTCGGTTTCAGTCTGCTCGCCGTTCGACGCCATGTCGGCATACCTTCTGGTCATATTCACGAGCACTACCCCGTCCTCAAGAACGCTGCAGTACCACGGACCTCCGAAGACCGGGATGGACGGATCATTTTCCCTGAGTTTCTCGAACACTTCCCTTATCTTCAAATCGTGATAATTCACTCCTTGCCGGCTGTGCCTGAGCATCGGAAGAGAATCCGTATCCACCCCGCCGAGCATGAAAATCAGAGATGCCGGCTGAAGATACTCCGACACCGGTTGCATCGGGACTCCGGCACGCATCGCCAGGTCCGCATCTCCCGTGGCATCTATGAAATATTTTCCCGCCAGGGCTTCCGCGCCATCCTTGTTTTCGATTATCACATGTGAAATCCGGCCTCCGCTTACCTTGCAGTCACTCAGATAAGAATGGAAATATATTCTCACGCCTGCTTCCAAAAGCATTCTCTGGGCTATCAGCTTGTACTTTTCAGGAGAAAAACTGATGTTTCCCAACGGTTTTTCCTCGCGGGCGCCCCCGATATCGGCAAGACGGCAAATGAATTCCCACGGAATACCGTCAATGACCCTCCTGCCGTTATAATTGAAAACACTGATCGGAGCCACAAGACCGGCCGTGGCCATGCCGCCGAAAAAACCGTATCTTTCTACAATAGCTACGGAAGCTCCTCCACGGGACGCCGCTATCGCAGCAATGATTCCTGCCGGACCGCCTCCGCACACCACCGTATCATATTGTCCGACAACGGGAATCTCCCTGTTCTGAATGATTGTCTGCATCTTAAAAATTAAATTGGTTGTTAGTTTTATAAAACGTTTTTCAAAAGTATAAAACATTTTATAAAAATCAAAAAAAATATTATGCCCTCCGTAGCAGGGCAATATTTTCGAATGCAAAAGTAGACCTGCGATATGACACCTTGTTCAAGAAATTATTACGAAAATATTAATTGTCTTTTCTGATTTTATCCGTATTTTTGAAGATTGCAAACGGGAAACTGCGATATGGACAGAAAAATAATAATAATCCCTACATACAACGAAAAGGAAAATGTCGAAAAGATAATCAGGGCGATTTTCGCGCTCTCCGGAGAATACCATATTATAATTATAGAAGACGGGTCTCCGGACGGGACCGGGAATATAGTCAGGAATCTTCAGAAAGAGTTTCCCGAGAGGCTGTTCATGATAGAACGGGCAGGCAAGCAGGGGCTCGGGACCGCATACATAACGGGATTCAAATGGGCAGTCGAAAAGAAATACGACTATATCTTCGAAATGGATGCGGATTTCTCGCACAACCCCGAAGATGTTCCGAGGCTGTACGCGGCCTGTGCCGAAGACGGGGCTGACCTGTCCATAGGCTCGAGATACTGCAACGGCATCAGCGTCATCAACTGGCCGATAGGCAGGGTGATAATGTCCTACTTCGCATCCGTATTCGTACGGAAAGTACTTGCGATGAAGATATACGATGCCACTGCCGGATTCAAGTGCTACCGCAGGAAAGTACTGGAAACGATAGATTTGGACAAAATCCGAATGAAAGGCTACGGCTTCCAGATAGAGATGAAGTACACGGCATACAAGCTCGGATTCAGGATTACGGAGGTTCCGATAATATTCGTGGACAGGAAGGAAGGGACATCCAAAATGAGCAGCAGCATATTCGGAGAAGCATTCTGGGGCGTGTTGAAGATGCGTTTCAGAAAAATAAGGAAAGCTGCAGTCGTATCGTCCGAAACGGAATAACGGAAAACTGGCCATGCAGAACTACATATTGCATAACGGAAAAATCGTTACAGGTGAAGGAATAACGGAGGGGTCGGTCTTCATCGGAGACGGTAGGATAAGAAGCATTGTTCCCATGGATAAAATGCCGGAGGACCCGTCGTCAGCCTGTCCGGGATACAAGGTCATCGACCTTGGCGGGAAAGCCGTATTCGCCGGAGGGATAGACGCCCATGTACATTTCCGTGAGCCCGGGATGACACACAAGGCAGATATCCGGAGCGAATCGCTTGCCGCCCTGACAGGAGGCGTCACGTCCTTCATTGACATGCCGAACACGAATCCTCCCACAACATCCGCAAAGGCTCTCGCCGCGAAACTGGAACTGGCGGAAGGCCGGTCTTTCGCGAACTACGGCTTTCACATCGGTGCGACCAACGATAATTTCGGGGAAATTCTCGAAATCATAGGAAAGGGCAAGGATGGTGTAACGGGCAGGGATTTCGGAGGGATAAAAATCTTTATGGGCTCATCTACCGGGAACATGCTCGTGGACAATGAAGCTGCACTGGAAAAGTTTTTCGGCATAAAGGAAAAGGTAATCCTCGTACACTGTGAAGACGAAAAAACAGTCAGGGAAAATCTCCTGCAGGCCGAAAAGGAATACGGTGAAGACATACCCGTGCGGATGCATGAACAAATAAGGAGCAGGCGGGCCTGCATCCTTTCATCCGCAAAGGCTCTGGAAACTGCGTTAAAATACGGCACGAGACTGCACCTTCTGCATATTTCGACCATGGAGGAGACCGAGATGCTCCGTGCGGCCCGCCTTTCATCAGGGACGATTACAGGCGAAACGTCCGCGAACTATCTTTATTTTTCCGACAAGGATTACGACACTCTCGGGACCCTCGTCAAGTGCAACCCGTCCATCAAGACGGAAAGCGACAGGGCCGCAGTCAGGGCAGCCCTGAAAAACGGAATCATCGGCACAGCAGGATCCGACCACGCGCCGCACCTGCGTTCTGAAAAGGACAGGAAATACCTGTCGGCCCCTTCCGGCATACCTTCGGTCGGGCAGTCTCTGCAGGTCCTGCTCACTGTCGCTTTCGAATCGGATATTCCGCTTACGAAGATAGCGGCTGCATTTTCAGAAAAGGCATCTGAAATCTTCGGCATCAGGGACAGGGGCAAGATCCGGGAAGGATATTTCGCCGATCTGGCGGTAGTGGATACCGATGTCTTCCAGACAATAGATGAAGTGGCGTACAAATGCGGCTGGAGCCCGTACCAGGGCAGGACGCTGAGAGGGCGCATCACTGACGTGTTCATCAACGGGAGGCACGTGGTGGAGAACTCCGTCCTGGCAGACACCACTCCGCATGGAGAAAAAATTATATTTTAACAATTAACATATGCAGTTGAACAAGGATCTTAAAAAATCGAAAATTCTGATATACCTCGTCTCCGTATTCGCGATAATACTCTGGGGAATTTCCTATATATGGACGGACATGCTGATAAATCTCGGCATTCCGGTGTTTTATTTCGTTTTTGTAAGAATCCTGCTGGCCGGAATCATATTGTTCCTGTTCAACGCCACCAAAGGAAGAATCACCAAAATACGCAGGAAAGATCTTCCGAAATTCCTGCTGCTCGCATTCTTCGAGCCGTTCATATATTTCCTTTGCGAATCCTATGGAATCAAGGAGACCGGGTCTCCTACCCTGAGTGCGATGATTATCGCCACGATTCCGATTTTCTCCATCGGAGCCGGAATGCTGTTCTTCAAGGAAAAGATAAATATTCTCAATATCTTCGGCATATTGCTCTGCATCGGAGGCATCTGCCTGGTCGTAATGAGCAGGGACGAAATCGGTGAAAACGTGATTTTCGGCATTATCCTGCTTGTTATAGCCGTGCTGAGCGAAGTCGGACATGCGTCCATCACGAAAAGCCTGTCTTTCGACTACAGCAGCCAGGTCATCGTGATGTACCAGTTCCTGATAGGCTCCGTCTATCTCCTGCCGCTGTTCCTCACAAAGGGAATAGAAAATTTCGACATGACATACCTTTCAGCCGAAGTGCTCTACCCTGTCGTATGTCTGGCATTTCTGTGTTCAAGTCTGGCTTTCTCCCTGTGGGTAAGCACGATAAAAAGTCTCGGAGTCGCCAAGTCGAGCATATTTTCGGCCCTGATTCCGGTAGTGGCTGCAATAGTCGCATGGATTCTCGGCCAGGAAAGCCTCAACGGAAGACAGCTGCTCGGCATCGCCATATCCACAGTCGGGGTCATATGCTCGCAATACACGTCGAAGCCGGCAGTTACTCGAAACTGAAACGTATTCCGAGATTAAGGCTGAAATTGAAAGGACGCTCCGAATATACGGATGCGATATCGGCGCCATTGTCGAAATACCATGTGATTCCAGGCTCGGCATACAGCCCTATCATGCGGGTCAGCCCGAACTGAAGTCCTGCCGAAGCGGCCAAAGACCACTGGAGAGGAGCCACTGACAGCTTTTCCGTCTCGCTGCTGCGGAGCATGCCGCTATAGTAATAATCCCTGCCGACATTGCCGCCGACACACTTTTCAAGCATTCCTCCCGCCGAAGCGTAAACCCTGAAACGGCTGGCAGTCCATATGTCGAAGCTGACATTCAGGGGAATGCCCACATAATGAAGGACCTGCCGCGAATCGACATAATTTTCGTCGCTTCCCGTCCTCGATTTAGAGAGCAGCCACGAATATGTCAGGCCCGTACCGGCACTCCAGCGCCGCGCAAACCACCAGGAGAAAGAAACGCCAGCCCTTACAGGCAGGAAATGCCGCGTCTCTGTATTCACGTCCTTGGTCATGTTGAGCGTCATGATGCCGGACAAAGAGTTGTCGCCGTATTTCATCGGAAAGGCCGATGCCATGGTCACCGCTTCACTGTACCCTGCATGGCTCGCCGTCCTTCCGGAAAGGCCGGAAGCAAAGACATTGAATGCCGAATGCCGGCTTCTTCTTCTCTCCCTGCCGGAATCGTGAAACAGCTGCCATTCGTCCCGGGCAGATCCCTCGTAATCCGCATCCGGCTCCTTTACATCATCGGGAGTTTCCCGTACCGTCTCCCGTGCTTCTTCTGAAGGGACTCGCTCCTCAGGCAAAGATACCGTCCCGCTTCCTCCGGCAGCATTTTCCGCGTCAGGGGTACCGGCCCCGGACAGCGTTCTCCGAAACATCCCGTGGAGTTCTGACGGCCGCTCTATTTCAGGAAGGATAACCGCTGCCGGTATCTTTTCCAGGACATTGTCGGTCAGCAGATCCCGGTACTGCACCTCCGGGGTGCCGGAATGATTCAGGAGCAGTACGGCAGCAATAACCGCCGCTGCGGATGCGGCAATGCCAGGAATCAGCAGCATTATCCGTTTCCGGTTTTTATCCCTGTGGTCCATGACATCCATGATGTCATCGAACAGCGCTTCCGGGGCAGGCTCGGAATAGCCGGACATCTTGTCGATGTATTCCTGTTTCCATTTTTCCGTCATAGCTCCGCTTCCTTTTCCTTTAGATATTCCCTAATCCATTTTGCTAACAGGGCCTTGGCTCTATGAAGCTGCGAGGCCGATGAATTTTCCTTTATATTCAGGATTTTCGCGATTTCCTTGTGGCTTTTGTCCTCGAAAACATACAGGTTGAATATGGTCCTGTATCCGTCAGGCAGCTTCCTTATCATTTCCTGAATGACAGCCGGAGATACGGCATTCATCCCGTAATCCTCGTCAAAGCCATCGTCCGGTATGTCCTGAAAATTGTCCAAACCGGTGACAAAACAGTTTCTGGATGACTTCTGAAGATATTTCAAGGCTCCGTTTACCACGATTTTCTTCATCCATGCCTTCAATGAGCCTTCTCCGCGGTAACGGAATGTCCCTGCCGAAGAAAAAATCCTGACAAAACTGTCCTGAAGTACGTCCTTGGCGGCTTCCCTGTCCGGAATATACCGGGAACAGACGGCATTCAGATAACCGGCATAGAGACCGTACAGGTATTTCATAGCCTGACGGTCTCCTCTCCCAAGTCTTTCTGCCAATATCTGTTCTGGAATTCCCGGCATTATTCATCCACACGGGTCTTGTATTTGAATGGCGCGGTCTTGATCCCTGAAAAAGAATCGAATTTAAGAGTGAGATCGACCGTCTCTCCTCCCGTATCCGGCAGGTCGGAAAGTCTGAAAGCCACGATGCCGTCCCTCGCCACGTAGCTGCCGTCCCCGTGGGCATTATGCTTGAAATAGACTTCATACGGATCATCCGGATTCAGCCCGGTCAGCAGATTTACTTCATGCTTGATGTTTGTATTTCCCCAGTATGTGCCGAAATGTATGGTCAGATAGCCGTCCTCCACGACTGTCCAGTCCCGGTAGATTTCCACCGGATCATCTCCGTAGTCCGCTTCATCCGTCTGCTCTCCGTCTCCCTCGGGCAGACACACTACCGGACGCTTGGTCAGGATGGAATCCATCCAGGTGATTTGGACCGCCTGATTGTAAACCGAGCCGTCCACACCAGAAGGCATGTCTGTCAGGGTGTACTTCACGAAGGCGCGGACTTCCTTTTCACCGTAAGGATGGCTGGCATTGTCAAGCGGCCACAGCTTTGTCTTGTCATCCAGCTGTAAATAAAAGTATTCGTTGTCACCTTCGCCGACAGGTTTTACCGTCACTATGGCATCCGGATAATAATAATCGTAATCGAACCCGGTGTCGTTCTTGTCGAGGCACGAGTTGAAAAGCGGCAGGACTGCCATGGCAACTGCTGCCGCAAGGATGTTTGATTTTCCGTTAGATTTCATAGAAATATTCATTTTTTCTGAATCTTAAATCCGGATTCGGACAAATCTTGCATCCGAAAGGAAAATATTTTTGCCAATAATCAATTATTTTTTCAAACGCAGGCCGATTCTCTCCCGTTCCGGGTCGACAGACAGGACTTCCACCGTGACGTGCTGATGCAGTTTCAGGACTTCGGAAGGATTGGATATGCGACGTTTTCCTCCGCCCATCTGAGAGACATGGATAAGGCCGTTATGCTTTATCCCGATATCCACAAATGCTCCGAAAGCCGTGATGTTCGTAACGATGCCAGGCAGTTCCATACCCGGCACAAGGTCCTCGATAGTATGGATATCTTCGGAAAATGCAAACTCGGATGCCGTTTCCCTCGGATCCCGCCCGGGTTTGACAAGTTCTTTCAATATGTCGGTAACGGTAGGCAGACCGAAATCCTTCTCCACAAAATCCTCCGGATGTATCCTGGAACACAATCCGGCATTTGAGACAAGTTCGGATGCCTTCACGCCGAGGCTCGCCGCCATCTTCTCCACAATATGGTAAGACTCGGGATGTACGGCTGAATTGTCGAGAGGATTTGCGGCATCCGGAATACGCAGGAATCCCGCGCACTGTTCGAAAGCCTTGTCGCCGAGCCGCCTGACTTTCAGCAGCTCCCCTCTCGACCTGAACGGGCCGTGCTCCGTCCGGTACTGCACGATATTTTCGGCAAGGGCCGGGCCTATGCCTGATACGTAGCTCAAAAGATGCCGGCTGGCAGTATTCAGATTTACTCCGACGCTGTTTACGCAGCTCTCCACCGTATTGTCCAGCTTTTCCTTCAACAGGCCCTGGTCCACATCATGCTGATATTGCCCGACACCGAGCGATTTCGGGTCTATTTTCACAAGCTCGGCAAGCGGGTCCATCAGTCTTCTCCCTATGGAAACGGCGCCGCGCACCGTGACGTCATAGTCCGGGAATTCCTCCCTTGCCACTTCGGATGCGGAATATATGGAAGCGCCGTCTTCGCTGACGGAAAAGACCTTCACATGGTCCGGTTTCGGGACCCTCCTGATAAATTCCTCCGTTTCGCGTCCGGCAGTGCCGTTCCCAATTGCAATGACTTCAATCCCGTATTTCTCTATCATGTCCGAGACCGCCCTGATAGCCTTCACCTTCTCGCTCACAGGAGGATGCGGATATATGGTTTCATTGTGCAGCAGGTTTCCCTGTGCGTCAAGACAGACTACCTTGCAGCCGGTCCTGAAACCCGGATCTATGGCAAGCACCCGCTTCTGGCCTACAGGAGGAGCAAGCAGCAGCTGGCGGAGATTTTCTCCGAACACCTTTATGGACTCTATGTCCGCCCTTTCCTTGGCCTCCCTGATGACTTCATTGGATATGGACGGCTCCAAAAGCCTTTTGTACGCATCGTCTATCGAAGCGCGTATCTGGCCGGCAAGGGCTTCGTTCGGATATTTTTTCTCATGGCAGAAATCGTAGTACAGCTTGTTGCCGCATTTCTCGGGGTCGGCATCTATCTTCAGGCTCAGGAAACCTTCATCCTCCGCCCTCAGGACCGCAAGCAGCCTGTGGGAAGCGATATGCGCGAGGCTTTCCGAAAAATCGAAATAGCCCTGATACTTTCTCGCCTCCGGGGAATCCGCCTTCCTGGTCGGTCTGGAGACTATACGCCTGGTCCGGAGCATTCCGCGCACCGTTTCCCTGACCGATGCGGTCTCGTTCAGTTTTTCTGCAATGATATCCCTGGCTCCCGAAAGCGCATCTTCCGCCGACGGGACTTTTTCATTGATGAAATTTCCCGCTTCCCTATAAGGATCGGATATGGAAAGATTGAAAATCTTCTCTGCAAGAGGCTCCAGCCCGGCTTCCCTGGCCGCAGTAGCCTTTGTCCTGCGTTTCGGCCTGTACGGGAGATAAATATCCTCCAGTTCGGTCGCATCCGTACAGTCTTCTATCCGCGACTTCAGCTCCGGAGTCAGTTTTCCGGCTTCACCGATAGTGCCGAGAATATGCTCCTTGCGCTTGTCCATGTCCGTGTACACTTCCATCCAGTGCTTTATCTCGGCCACGGCCACTTCATCCAGGCCTCCGCT
>CALUQC010000112.1 GCA_944322805.1 uncultured Bacteroidales bacterium
GAGACCTGGACTGAAAAAAGGGAGCTTGCGAACACGAGCGACGAAGACTATGACGAAAACGACTGACATGCTGCAAAAAATCAAAACAGTTTCGTAACTTTGACACGTTTTGAAATAACTGTGTAAAATGATTACGTTTTGTTTGTCGATACTCGCACTTGTGGTGGGGTATCTTGTGTACGGAAAGTTCGTCGACAGATTTTTCGGCTCCGATCCCGGAAGGAAAACACCGGCTGAAACCAAGGCCGACGGAGTGGATTTCAAGGCGATGCCTACATGGAAGGTTTTCGTTATCCAGTTCCTGAATATAGCCGGACTCGGCCCCATATTCGGTGCGATAATGGGGGCTGCATACGGACCTGCGGCGTATCTTTGGATAGTCCTCGGCTGTATCTTCATGGGTGCGGTGCATGATTATTTTTCCGGCATGCTGTCCCTGAGAAACGACGGAGTGAACATGCCGGATCTTGCGGGAAAATATCTCGGCAAGGGGGCAAAGACCTTCATGACTGTTTTCGTGCCCTTCCTTTTGCTGGCTGTGGGCGTTTCCTTCGTGACCGGTCCGGCCGACCTGATGCAGTCCCTGACGGGATGGAGCAAGACCTGGTGGCTTTATATCATTTTCGCATATTACATACTCGCTACTCTGCTTCCTATCGACAAGATCATAGGAAGCATATATCCTTTTATGGGGGCCGCCCTGCTGTTCATGGCCGTCGGAGTAGGCGGTGCCATGATAGTCGGGGACATGTCCGGCAGCCTGAGCATGCAGGAGCTCACTCTGTCTTCTCTGAAAAACTGGCATGCCGACCCGCAGAACAATATCCTGATTCCGATGCTTTTCATCGTGATTTCCTGCGGTGCGATTTCCGGCTTCCATTCCACGCAGTCTCCGCTGATGTCGAGATGTCTCAAAAACGAGAAATACGGCCGTCCGGTATTTTACGGCGCCATGATAGCGGAAGGCATAGTAGCCATGATCTGGGCGAGTGCCGCAATGGCGTATTTCGGCGGTCCGGAAGGCCTGAACAAGGCCGCTTCCGAAGGTATCATGATAAACGGTGTCTTGACGAAAGTCACTCCTGCGATAGCGGTGGACATGATTTGCAAGAGCTGGCTCGGGAAAGTGGGAGCGATAATAGCCGTCATCGGAGTGGTGGTCTGCCCGATTACTTCCGGCGACACGGCGTTCAGAAGCATGCGCCTGACCATAGCCGACCTCTTCAGGTATGACCAGAAGAAAATCACGAACAGACTTATTGTCTCGGTCCCTATCTTCCTGGTGGCCTACTTCTTCTGCATGGCGGATTTTTCCACGGTATGGAATTACGTGGGCATCTGCAATCAAGTGCTTGCCGCCCTCGTGCTGTGGACGGTTACCGCTTATTTGGTAGAGACAGGGAAACCTCACTGGATGACTTCACTGCCGGCTACTTTCCTGACATTCGTGTGCATAAGCTATTTCCTGATGGCGCCGTACAAGTCCGGAGGCCTGTATCTGGCTCCTGTCATCGGGTATGTGGCAGGAGGTGCCGCCGCCCTCGCCGCACTGCTGTACTGCATTTTCAAGGCAGGCAGGATGCGGCGCGGACTGATATCCGGCGGACTACAGAGGTAGGGTCCTTTTTTTCTTTGAGGGTCTGCCGACCAGCTGTATGTCCACGTGATCGATGCTGTAGCCGCGGAAGCGTTTTTTGCTCAGATAGTTTTCCACTATTTCCATGAACTCGGCATCGATTACGTCCTTGTACCGGTGATTTTCGCAGTCGTAAATGTGGAAATGCTTGAACGTGTTAACGTCGAAATACATCTTGTTGTTCGCACTGAGACGGTAGTGGTAGATCCCGAGCATTGCCAGATCCGAAAGGATATTGTAGACTGACGCGACCGTTACTTTTGTGTCGCTGTTTTTCCGGATCTCTTCAGTCACCATGTCCGCTGAAGCATGTCCGAGCGAAAGCATGGCCTCATGTACGGCAATACGTTGGGGAGTAGCCTTGAGAGAGTGTGCCTTGAGAGTATTTTTGAATTGTTCTATATTGTTGTTTTTCTGCGTCTGGCTTGTCATGTCGCTTAATTAATGCAGCAAAAATAGGAAAAAATTGCTCTTGAGCAAAATAAAATTGAAATATTCAAAATTAAATGAAGATAAGGTAATGAAAAACAAGGGAATACCTTTTGGCAAATATCAGAGTTGCGCAATAATAACGGGCGCTGCGGGCGGAATGGGGCGCATATATGCGGAACTTTTGGCGGAGAACGGATACAATCTGGTCCTGGTGGATATTTCCGGCGAAAGGCTGCAGAAGACCGTATCTGAGGTCAATGCCAGGGTAGCTGCCCTGAAAGACTGGAGGGCGGAGTATTCCGGCGGTTTCAAGGTCCTGCCCGTAGTACAGGACTTGTCGGAAATGTCCGCCGCATCCAACATCGCGGAGGCTGTCTCCGGATTCGGATGCGACGCGGACATCCTCATAAACAATGCCGGACTGTTTTTCCTGAACGAGATAGCGTCGGCCGACCGGAAAAAGCTGTCAGTAATAATGATGGTGCACAACTATACTCCGCTGATGCTGTGCCGCGAGTTCGTCCCGCAGATGAAGGCGCGCGGCCACGGGTATGTCCTGAATATTTCTTCCCTTGCGGCATGGATGCCATGGCCGGCAGTGGGTATGTATGCCAACACCAAACGTTTCATCAAGGCATTTTCGCGTTCGCTCCGGGTGGAATGCCGGGGCACCGGGGTAAGCGTGACGACGGCGTATTTCGGCGCCGTGGATACTCCCCTGTATCCTCTGAAGCCATCGTTGAGAAAACTCGCCGTGAGGATAGCGGTGATGATACCTCCGGAGAAGGCCGCATCCAAGGCCCTGAAAGCCATGTTCAAAGGCAGGAAACAGCTGATGCCGGGACTGATAAACAAGATTTTCCTGCCACTGATAGCGGCGATGCCTGACTGGATATTGATTCCGGTTTACCGTATTGTCAAGAAACATTTCCCGGATCTGTAGCAGCGGATAAGGTCCGGATGTCCGATTTTCGATAAAAATTCATACCTTTGCGGATTCGTACGCATGAAAAAGACGTGTAAAATGAGTGAAAAGATAAAATGCCTGATAGTCGGAGGCGGCCCGGCGGGTTATACGGCGGCAATATATGCTTCCCGTGCCAATCTGTCGCCTGTCCTCTATGAAGGCATGCAGCCCGGAGGCCAGCTGACGACCACCACGGATATTGAGAATTATCCCGGCTTCGAGAACGGAATCTCGGGGCAGGCCCTGATGGATGCCATGCGCCTTCAGGCGGAAAGGCTCGGGACCGATATCAGGCGAGGCACGGTGACCGGGGCCGATCTGTCCGGCCGGCCTTTCAGTCTGACTTTCGATGACGGTACGGCTGTCCTTGCGGAGTCCCTGATCATCGCGACCGGGGCCACTGCGAAATATCTCGGTCTGGAGTCCGAACAGAAGTTCAGGGGGATGGGCGTTTCCGCCTGCGCCACCTGCGACGGATTCTTCTACAGGAACAGGAAGGTGGCAGTGGTCGGAGGCGGGGATACGGCCTGCGAGGAGGCGTCGTATCTGGCCAATATCTGCGAGAAAGTCTACATGATAGTCCGCAGGGATGTTCTCAGGGCATCCTCCGCCATGCAGAAACGTGTCATGGATGCTCCGAATATCGAAATCCTGTGGAACTGCAACACCCGGGAAGTGCTCGGCGACATGTCCGGCGTGACAGGAGTGCGCATCCAGAGAAAGGACGGCGAAGTTTTCGACATAGCGGTGGACGGCTTTTTCCTTGCGATAGGCCACCATCCGAATTCCGAAGTGTTTGCCAGCTGGGTCGAGACGGATGAAAACGGCTACATCAGGACTGACGGAAAGTCCTCGAGGACCAATATCGAAGGTGTCTTTGCTGCCGGGGATGTCCAGAATCCCGTGTACAGGCAGGCAGTGACGGCGGCGGCGTCCGGCTGTGTGGCGGCGCTCGATGCCGAGAAATTTTTAATCCATAATGCATGAAGATGAGACGGACCATTATGCCGCTTGCCTGCGCAGGCGTTCTCCTTTCTTTTTTTTCCTGCAAGTCGCAGTATGAGATATTGCTGAACAGCAATGATGTGGATGCCAAATACGAAGCGGCTTTCGAGTATTACAACAATGGCAAATATTCCAAGGCGGCAGCCTTGTTCGAATCCTTGTCGGTGCTGACCACCGGTATGGAGAAGGACGATACGGTACAGTATTACTGGGGGCTGAGCAATTACAAATTCCGTGATTACTACACTGCGGAGACGAATTTCGACCATTTCCTGGAATATTTCCCGAGAAGTCCTTTCGCGCCGGAGGCCCGGTTCCTCAGGATTGACTGCCTGTACCGCTCCACTCTCAGGTACGAACTGGATCAGAATCCTACATACAAGGCCATGAACGCCATATCCGAGTACATGCAGGAGTATCCGAATTCAGTGCATATCGATGTCTGCCGCATGATGATGGACGACCTCGAAGTCCGCCTCGATACCAAGGCATACGAAGCAGCCCGGCTGTATTACAAGATGGAGGACTATCTGGCTTCCCGTGTGGCGCTGCGCAATGTCCTGAAGGAAGATGCCGAGAACATATACAGGGAGGATATCCTGTACTACATCGCCATGTCTTCGTACAAATACGCGCAGCTGAGCGTGCATCAGAAGCAGAAGGAGCGTTATATGACATTCGTGGACGATTACCTCAATTTCAAGGGCGAATATCCAGAGTCGGCGTATTGCAGGGAGCTGGATCTGCTGTACCGCAGGGCACAGCGGGAGCTCGGACGTTATGTAGGAGAGGAGAGCCGTGAGGTGACCGAAGCTCTGGAAAAGGAGATAAAGAAGACCGGGAAAGATGTAAAAAAAGAGAAAAAAGCTGAAAAAACGAAAAAATCAGCAGTCCGGAACGGAGAAAATTGAAACCCGTCCGAAAACCGGGGGTATAATAAATTAGAGAGAAATATTATTGTTATGACCAAGAAGATACCTACAAACACGATTACGAGAAACCTCTGCGACATAGCGGCTCCTACCGGAAACATCTACGAGTCCGTGGTGATTCTTTCCAAAAGGGCCAACCAGATAGCCATAGCGGAGAAAAAGGAACTGACAAGAAAGCTCGAGGACTTCAAGAACGACAGGGATACCATGGAAGAAGTGTTCGAGAACCGCGAGCAGATAGAAATTTCCAAGTTTTACGAAAAACAGCCTAAACCTGCCCTCGTAGCCATTTCCGAGTTCGAAAACGGGGAGATTTTCTACAGGATGGCCAAGAAGGAAGACGAAGAATAGAGGCCGGACGATGCTGAAAAGACTTAGCGTCAGGAACTATGTGTTGATAGACTCTTTGGAAACCGAGTTTCCGGAGGGTCTTGTTATCATTACGGGGCAGACCGGAGCCGGGAAGTCGATTCTTCTCGGAGCCTTGTCCCTGCTCCTCGGCGCAAAGGCGGATGCATCGATGATAGGCGAGTCTTCCGACAACTGCGTGGTGGAAGGCGAATTTGTCGTAGACAGCGGCAATGCTGCGCTGAAATCCCTGTTCGAGGAATACGACGCGGACTGGGATGACGGCCATGTCACGATCCGCCGCGTGGTCAATCCTACCGGGCGTTCGAGGTCGTTCGTTAACGATTCCCCGGTACCTCTCGGCATGCTTTCCGCCTTGTCTTCGAGCCTGATTGACATACATTCCCAGCATCAGACCCTGCTGCTGTCGGACAAGCATTTCCAGATGTCCCTTCTCGACCATTTTGCAGGGAACGAGGCTTTGCTTGATACGTACAGACGGCATTACAGGCAGTATGGAGCCCTTGTCCGGGAGCTTTCGGAATTGGATAGGACCATGGACCGGGCCAGGGCTGAGTACGAGTACAACAAGTCGATGCGGGACAAGCTCGAAAGTGCGCGGCTGAAAGCCGGAGAGCTCGAGATGCTGGAAGCCGAGCAGAAACAGCTGGCCAATGCCGAGGAGATAAAGGAGAATCTTTGCGCGGCCGAGAATTTCCTGAATTCCGTGCCCGGTCCGGATGGAGAACTTTCGGTATCCGTCCTTATGAGGGATGCGGCACGCTGTCTCGACAGGATTTCCGCTTATGTCCCTGCCGCGGCCGCGCTGTCGGAAAGGATAGAGAGCAGCAGGCTTGAAGTGGAGGATATAGTTTCCGAACTTTCCGGAATAAATTCCGGGACGGAGGTGTCCGAGACGCGGCTGGCAGAGGTGGAGGACAGGCTTTCCCTGATATATTCGCTTTTCAGGACATTTTCCTGCACAACGGTGGAAGAACTGCTTGCGAAGAAAGAAAGTTTCGATGCCTTTCTGTCTGCCGTTGAGGATTCGGACGGACGGCATTCCGAGCTTGAAAGACTGATTTCGGAAGAGAATGATGCACTGGACCATGCTGCCGCGGCCTTGTCGGAAGCAAGGTCTGCCGCTGCGGGGAAACTCTCGGAGGCCATACGGGATTCTATAAGATTCATGGAACTGCCGGATGCAGCATTCCTTATAAGGGTGTCTCCGTCGGACAGGTCTCCGGAGGGTGCCGATTCAGTGACCTGTATGTTTTCTTCTACGGGAAAGAATCTTGTGGATGTGGCCAAATGTGCATCAGGAGGCGAGATGTCCAGGATAATGCTGGCCCTGAAAGCCATTATGGCCGGGTATGCGAATATGCCTACGATGATTTTCGATGAGATAGATACGGGCGTTTCGGGCAGCGTGGCAGACAGGATGGGCTCGGTGATATGCGCCATGGGTGACAACATGCAGGTCTTTGCCATAACCCATCTGCCTCAGGTGGCAGCGAAGGGGTCGGCGCATTATGTCGTAACCAAAACGTCTTCCGGCGACAGGACGGTATCGGAAATCAGGCGTCTTTCTGACAGTGAACGGGTCATGGAAATAGCGAGGATGCTCAGCGGGGCGGAACTTACCGACGCCGCGGTGGCTAACGCAAAATCTCTGTTATCGAATAGCCGGGTCCGTAAATGAGTCTGCGTACTCCAGTGTTGACATATCCTTCGTTTCCTGCTTTCCCGAACTTGAAATCCGACTGCAGCATGGATTTTTCAGTTTCGCCGACGGCATTTATCCACCCTTTCCCGCGGTCTGCGCACATTTTCAGAAAATAGCTTGCGATATCATAGCCCTGGAAGGCGTATGGCGTAGGCTCGGTATTGTACAGCGCCCTGTATTGCCTGATGAAGTCCTGCACTTCGGGCTTGTCGTAGTCGACATAATAAGCAAGGGATGTATGCAGTTTCGTATTGTGCAGATTGTCCACTTCTATCGTTTCGAAGCTCCTGATTTTCGACGGACCGTACAGTACGATATCGTAGTCTTCGTGGATAAGGAGATTCAGGTTGCGGATAACGTCATTCACGAATGCTTCGCTTTCCGACATCACGAGCACCCTGTTGACCTTTTCGGTGTTCATCATCCCTGTGAGGGTTTCCTGTATGTCGCGGCCTTCGAGTATGCTGTATGAAAACGTCCTGAACGGAATCCCGTCCTGTACGAGAATGCTGTCCATGGCTTCGGCCCGACTGAGATTCCCGGTTCCCTTCTCACGGATGACTATTACTTTCTCCTCGTCAGGCTGCCTTTCCTCCCTTATCCAGAGGGCCAGATCCTTGTACAGCGTTTCCGCGGATGTCGGAGCCTGTATGAAATTGGCGTATTGCCCGCTGAGGTATTCGGCCTTGTGGTCGAGCGGGGATACTACGGCCGTACCTGACGGACATTTCATCAGAAGTCCCGACAACAGTCCGGGAGATACCGGCCCGATGACCACATCGGAAGCCGCAAGCCTTTCTTTTGTGATGGGAAGCTCTCCGTTTCCCACATCGTACACGCTGAGTTCTACATCCGTCCCCGCGTTTCCGATTTCGCGGACGGCCATCAGTGTCCCGCAGTAGAAATCGATGCTTCCGGTTACGGGCTTTTCATCCGAGGCATTGAAAGGCAGCATCAGTACTGCGCTTACCTTTTTCCCGGCGGCAGGCAGCCCGGACGTCCGGTCTCCGGCCGTTCCGGCGCTGTTGTCAATGGCCGGCCTGATGTCCGCCATTGCCACCGTATCCGCTTGTCCTTCACCGGATACGGCCGCCTGTCCTCCCTCGGGTATGATGAGTTTCTGGCGTTTCTTGAGTTTGCGCCCTGTCAGTCCGTTGGCCTGCATGATGGACTCTACCGTCACACCGTATTTTTCGGCTATGACGTCGAGGTCTTCATACCATTTTACCGTGTGGATGATCTGTTTCTTGCCGGCTTTTGCGGCCCGTTTCCCCTTGTCGGGCTGCCCGTCGGAAGCCCCCTGCCTTGCGTAGCCTGTCTTTTCAGGGCATGGAATCAGTATGACCGCATTTTTTTTCAGCCCCTCGGCCTTTACGTCCGGATTGGCTTCGAATATCTGCTCCATGGTGACATTGTATGCCTTGCAGATGGAGTAGAGGGTCTGCCTCTCGAGAACGATATGCGAATAGAACAGCTTGCCGTCTACCCGGATTTTTTCCTTCGATACCGTGACCGGAACAGGCGTGTAGTCCTGTGCCGAAATTCCCGTACCGGCAGCCGATGCCATGATGAGGAATGTAAGGATGTGCAGAATATGTTTCATCGGTGGAAATTTACAATGTTTTGCTGAAATCGATCAGTCCGGCGCAGAATGTCGCCCAGGACAGTTCCTTTTTTACTTTTCTGATGTTCCGGATGCAGGACTCCCTTATTTCCGGACAGCTGAAATATTTCAGGATTTCCTGTCTGACGGCATCCGCCGAGATTTCGGGGGCTACAAGCCCTGTCCCCCTTTCTCCGATAGTCTCCCTGAGACCGCCCGTGTCCGTGACTATCATGGGCACTTCGAAATGGTACGAGACCGAACTGATGCCGCTCTGGGTAGCGCTCCTGTACGGCAGTACGGCCACGTCCGCAGCGGAAAAATAGTCCGATACCTCGGAATCCCTTATGTAATGCAGGTATTCGTGTATCCTTTCTTTCCCGGCAGTCCGTATCATGGCTTCGTATTTGTCGAAAGAGCCGTATGGCTCGCCGGCTATAATCAGCTGGAAACTGTCGTCGAGCCTGGAAAAGGCGTCTATCAGGATATCAAGGCCCTTGTACTCCCTTATAAGGCCGAAAAAGAGTATGTTTTTCTTCCCGTGCTGCAGCCCGAGCCTTTCCTCCGCATCGTGACGGTCCTTTTTCTCACCGAAATGTGAATACAGCGGATGCGGCAACACCTTGTATTTCATGTCCGGACGCAGTTTCAGCAGGTCTTCCGCCACGGCTTCGCACAGCGTGACGCATCCGTCGCTTCCCTTGAGGAAATAGCGTGTGAACGGCGTGTCGAAAAATCTGGGCTCGTGGGGAATGACGTTGTCGAGAATCGATATCACCTTGCATTTCCCTTTCATCCTTCCGGTGATATAGCCTAAGGACGGGGCGAACCAGGACATCCAGTACCTGACAATGAGCAGGTCCGGATTCCAGTCCCGGATCTGCCGGTATGCGGCAGCGTAGGAAAAAGGATTGGCCGTGTCCAAAAGCCTTTCGCTTTCGATTTTCACGGCCTCGTCATCCGGTGTCACATACTGTGTCTTGCCCGGGAAGAGGAATTCGGGATACTGCCTTTTGAAATTGAAGGCTTTCACGTCATTCTCCTTTCCCAATTCTTCGTAAAGACAGGCGTTGAACTGGGAAATTCCTCCCCTGTAAGGGTAGAAGCAGGACAGTATGGCTATTTTCAATTATTTGTTGTTTTTGTTCTTTTCCTTGATGTACTCTTCGTTGAGTCTGGCGATGACGTCATCCGTGATGTCCAGGGCAGGATCTGCGGTGATGACCGGAACACCTCTCTGGTTGGTGAGGATCATGGTGTATTTCTTTTCCTCGTTGTATTTGTTCATGAAAGTCTGGATGGCATCCGCTATCTGGTTCATCATCACGGTCTGCTCCTCCATGACCTCGTTGTTCTTCTGGTTGGCGTATTCGTTGAATTCGGCTTCCTTCTTTTGCAGCTCCTGTCCCTGGACCTCCGCTACCGAACGGGTGATGAGCCCCTTGTTTATCTTGTTCTGGAACTCGATCATTTCATTTTCAAGGTTTTTGCCTCTGCGGGTCACTTCGTCCTGGATGTTCTTCACTTTCGTCTCGACGACTGCTCCCAAATCGCTCGCCATGTCGTATTCCTGCACTATCCTGTCCAGATCGACATAGACGATTCCGGAGGTGGCGATCGCTACATCGGTGGAGTCTGTTCCGGACACGGCCTGTTTTTTGCCCGATTCCGGACCATAGACCAATGAGAAAATGCCTGCTGCAAGAGCAATGACGACAGCTGCAATGCTGAGGATGAGTGGTACGTTTTTCATTATCTGTTTTTATTTCAAGTTAATATTCATTCATCCGGACCCGTGGTACGGCACGGACATCATACAAAGATAATCAGAAAATCCGAATTTTTGAAAGATATGCCTTGATAGTTTGTTCCAGCCCCATGTAGAGAGCATCGCAGATGATGGCATGCCCTATGGACACCTCGTCCGTCCACGGTATGCGTCTGATATAGTATTCGAGATTGTCGAGATTCAGATCATGACCGGCGTTCAGCCCTATGCCGCAGGCTCTTGCCGCTTCCGCCGTTTGTACATACGGGGCTACGGCCTTCTCCGGTCCCGAGGCGTAAAGACGGGCATACGACTCGGTGTAGAGTTCCACCCTGTCGCATCCGCACGCTGCCGCACCTTCCGCCATTGCCGGATCAGGGTCGATGAATATGGATGTCCTTATCCCGCATTTCCGGAATTCGCCGCAGATGTCTGTAAGGAACTGCCTGTACTTCACCGTGTCCCAGCCTGCATTCGATGTTATGGCGTCCTCCGCGTCCGGTACGAGCGTGACCTGTGCCGGCTTCACTTCACGGACCAGGTCCACGAACTTCGGGATAGGGTTGCCTTCTATGTTGAGTTCCGTTTTCAGCAGGGGCTTTATGAGCCGGACATCGGAATATCTTATGTGCCTTTCGTCGGGTCTCGGATGCACGGTGATTCCTTCCGCGCCGAAACTTTCGCAGTCGGTGGCGGCTTTTTCCACGTCGGGCAGATTGCCTCCGCGCGCGTTCCTCAAAGTCGCTATCTTATTTATGTTTACGCTCAGTCTTGTCATTTCGTGTCGAAGTTTTTCAGAAGCCGTATTGCAATTTTTCGAAACGGTTTCCCGTGAAACGGCGACAAAATTACACAGTTTATTGGAAGTTGGTGACAACTTCTATGAAAAAGTGAGGATTGCGGATGAAAATTGTGAAAAATCGTCGATAATATGGGGTAAATAGTAGAAATAAGTGTATTTTTGAAAATATTATCACAGGCAAATATGAAAGTTGCGGTTTTTTTGAGAAACAGGCGGCTGGAAAACGACGCCCGTTACATAGGTCTTGTGGGGAAGTTCGTCTCGAACGGCTGCACCGTGTATGAAATCAGGGAGGACAGGTGCATTGAGCCCGGGACGGACCTTTTCGTGAGTGTGGGAGGTGACGGCACTTTCCTTTCGTCTGCCGCCATTGTCGGAGATGCCGGTATTCCCGTTCTCGGCGTAAATCTCGGACGGCTCGGCTTCCTTTCGGAGAACACTGTGGATGAGGCGGTGGATGAAATAATGTCCGGGAAATATTCCATTGAAGAGAGATCGATGCTGAAGGCGGTATTTACGGACGGGGCCGGGGACGGCCTTCAGGACATATGTCCGTACGCGTTGAACGAAATCACGGTGCACAGGGCCGGTCCGGCAATGCTCGGAGTGGACGTGAGCATAGACGGGAATCCGTTGCCGACATATTGGGCCGACGGACTTCTCGTGGCCACGAGTTCCGGCTCGACAGCATATTCCCTGAGTGCGGGAGGCCCTATCGTAATGCCGGAGTCCAAGGTGCTGATAGTGTCTCCTATCGCTCCCCACAACCTCAATGTGCGGCCTTTGGTGGTGCCTGACACTTCCAATATTTCGCTTTCTCTCAGGGCGAGGGACGAGAAGGTGTTCTTTACCATAGACAACAGGAGCATGGAAGTGTCTACCGGACTGAAAATGGAGATATCGCGGGCGCAGTTTTCTCTCAAGCGGGTGCGCCTGAGCAGTTCGAATTTCATCAAGGCGCTGACTACTAAGCTGTTCTGGGGAGAGGATATCAGAAATGGAAGATAAAATGGAAACTGTTGGAAATATTCCCGTCCATGTGTCCATCATCATGGACGGAAACGGAAGATGGGCGGAAGAGCGCGGCCTTGCCAGGACGGCGGGCCATGTGGAGGGGGTGGAAAGCGTAAGGGCATGTACCGAGGCTGCCGTGGAATGCGGAGTGAAATATTTGTCGCTGTATGCCTTTTCGGAAGAGAACTGGGGGCGTCCGCAGGCCGAGGTGGACACTCTTATGAAACTGATGTTCAAGTCCATGATAGCGGAAATGCCGACATTTGCCGAGAATGGCATACGCTTTATCGTGCTGGGGCATCGCCAGCGGCTGTCGGACGAACTTAATGCGGTGATAGACGACTGCATGTATCGGACGAAGGACAATAAGAATCTGACGCTTGTGGTTTTCCTGAGCTACAGCGGACGGTGGGACATATTGCAGGCTGCCGGAAAACTGGCGATGGAACTGGCAAGCCATCCCGGGATGGCGGCCTCGATAGAGGAGCTTGACACGTCCTGTTTCGACAAGTATCTGGTGACGGCGGGGATTCCTGATCCGGACCTGATTATCCGGACATCCGGAGAAAAGCGCCTGAGCAATTATCTCTTATGGCAGGGCGCGTATTCCGAACTGGTTTTCAGTGACATACTGTGGCCGGATTTCCGGAAGGAGGAGTTCCGCGAGGCACTGAGAACATATTCAAAAAGGGACAGGAGGTATGGAAAAGTTAAATAATTTCATATCTTTGCAAATTTGTAAACAGATAGACATCTTGAATTTGAGTTGGAAATGAGAATTTGTCGTTTAGTTTCTTTCTTGTCTATTCTTTGCATTGCCGGCTTCAGGATAAGTGCGCAGGAGAGCGGAAAAGAAATCACAGTTGATTACAACAATCCGAAAAAATATGTGGTCGGGGGGATTTCCGTCGAAGGCAACAAGTATATAAATTCAGACCAGATATTGAAGATTTCCGGCATCCAGCCCGGATTCGAGGTGACGGTGCCGGGGGACGAATTTTCCGCCGTGGTCACGAGGCTCTGGCTTCAGAAATATTTCGAGGATGTGACGATGGTGATAGATTCCATCGCGCCGTCCATGGATACGGCATTTTTCAAGATCCGCGTCGTGGAGCGTCCGAGGGTTTCCAGGTGGACCTTTTCCGGAGTCAAGTCCGGCGAGAAGAAAGAGCTGCAGGAGAGGCTGAACCTGAAAAGGGGAGGGGAGTTTTCCGACTATGTGGCCAAGACTTCCACAGATATCATAAAGAGATATTACAAGGAGAAAGGATTTCTCAACACCGAGGTGAAGGTGTCCACCCGGCGTGATTCGCTTATAAAAAGTGCCATTACCGTAAATTTCGGGGTGAACAGGGGTCCGAAGGTGAAGATTCAGAAGATAACTTTCGGTGACAGCCTGAGCGTGAAGGAAGGGAAGCTCGTGCGCTCCATGAAGAAGACGAAGGACAAGAGGCTGATAAATTTCTTCAGTTCGAAGAAATTCAATGAAAAGGAGTACGAGAACGACAAGAAAAACCTTATCAGCGCCTTCAATGAGGCCGGATACAGGGATGCCAGGATATTGAAGGACTCCATATATTATCTGGAACCGGGAAAACTCCAGATAGACTTCAAGATAGACGAGGGAAAGAAATATTATTTCAGGAATATTACATGGACGGGAAATTCCGTGTATTCCACTGACGACCTGAACGGTATCCTGATGATAAACAAGGGTGACGTGTACGATGTGGTGACGATGGAGCACAGGCTGTTCGGCGGCGGAAAGCAGAATGAATACGACGTATCGAAACTGTACCGCGACAACGGATACCTGTTCTTCCAGATCCAGCCTGTCGAACTGAACATAGAAGGGGACTCAGTGGATGTGGAAATGCGGATTGTGGAGGGCAAGCCTGCCACTTTGAACAATATCATCATCAACGGAAACGACTTGACCAACGAGAGGGTGGTGCGCCGCCAGATTTTCACGAGGCCGGGCTATCTGTTCAGCCAGAGTGATTTCGAGCGTTCCATCAGGGAAATAGCATCCCTTGGACAGTTCGACGCAGAGGCCATTGCGGACCCGACGAAAGGGTATTCCATAATTCCAAACCAGCTGAACAATACCGTGGACCTTGTATATAATGTCACGGAAAAGCCGTCCAGCCAGCTGGAACTCTCCGGAGGCTGGGGCGGAAACACTTTCGTGGCCACGGTCGGAGTAAGTTTCAACAATTTCTCTACCCGGCGTTTCTTCGACAAGTCCGCATGGCGTCCGGTTCCGCTCGGAGACGCCCAGAATCTTGCCATACGCTTCCAGACAAACGGTACTTACTACACAAGCCTTTCCGCAAGTTTCATGGAGCCGTGGCTCTTCGGCAAGAAGCCTACATCACTCAACATATCGGCATATTATTCACGCCAGACCAACTCCTATCCTATCTTCGACGTATTCAACAACGACGAATTCTTCGAGGTCTACGGTGTGGCGGCGGGAATCGGCAGCCGTCTGAAATGGCCGGACAACTATTTTGTCCTGTACAACCAGCTCAGCTGGCAGACATACCGGCTCCAGCAATGGCCCGGCAGCTTTATTTTCGATACGGGTATTTCGCACAACCTCAGTTACACCATCAGCCTGTCGCGAAATTCCACCGACCAGATCATTTATCCGCGTCAGGGCTCGGAATTCAGCCTGTCCCTCCAGCTGACGCCTCCGTATTCGCTGCTCCGCAAAAGGGACAAGGGAGTATTGGACGCCAACGGCAATCCGACAAGGGTTTCTTCATACAAGGAAATAGACTATTCCCGCCAGACTTCCGATGCCAGATACAAGTGGATAGAATACCACAAGTGGTCGTTCAAGGGGACGGTGTACACGAAACTCGTCGGCGACCTTGTCCTGATGGCCCGGGCGCAGTTCGGATATTTGGGCTACTACAACAGGAACTGGGGCTATTCTCCGTTTGAAGGCTTCCTTGTCGGCGGCGACGGCATGTCGGGCTACAATACCTACGGACAGGAAGTGATTGCGCTCAGGGGTTACGAGAACTACTCCCTTACGCCTTATGCGCTGTCGCAGTACAGTTCCCAGGGCTATGCCTATTCGGGCAACGTGTATGACAAGTTTACCGTTGAGCTGCGTTATCCGGTGATTCTGCAGCCGCAGTCCACTATCTTTGCCCTTGTATTCCTGGAGGGCGGAAACTGCTGGTCAGATATCAGGGATTTCAATCCGTTCCAGATCAAGAGGTCTGCGGGTGTCGGCGTCAGGGTATTCCTTCCTGTGGTCGGACTTCTCGGAGTCGACTGGGGCTGGGGCTTCGATGACCCTGTCAACGGCGGCAGCCAGTTCCACTTCGTGATAGGACAGCAATTCTAATTTTGCATAATATTGAAGGTTATGTGCAAATTTTTTGCTACCTTAGCAAGATATTATGTAAAACGGAATTTATTATAAGAAATCGATATATGAAAAAAATCTTTTTGATCGCAGCGGCTGCAGCATGCTTCAGCGTTGCTGCAACGGCGCAGACAAAATTCGCACATGTAAACTTCAATGAACTTGTCCAGCTTATGCCGGAGGCTGATTCCGCAATGGTACAGCTTGAGGCGGCCAACAAGGAGGCGCAGGATACCTATTCCAGCATGGTGGCCGAGTTCCAGTCGAAATATGACCAGTTCAACGAAAAACAGGCATCCTGGACACCTGCGGTAAGGGAGAGCAAGCAGCGCGAATTGGGCGAGATACAGAACAGGATTCAGGAATTCGAGCAGGCCATACAGCAGGACATGTCGCAGCTCCAGAACACGCTGATGGCCCCTATATATCAGAAGGCTCAGGATGTGGTGAGGAATCTTGCCAAGGAAAAAGGCGTGATTTACGTTTATGACACCAATTCTCTCCTTTATATAGACGAGGCTCAGAGCATCAACCTTACGGCGGAAGCCCGCACGGCCCTCAATATCCCGGAAGACAAGACTATCGAGTCCGTAATGGCCGCCCGTCAGGCCGCCGCTGCACAGAATCAGGCACAGTAGCCGCAGAATCAGGCACAGCAGCCTGTGCATTACGGTAACGAAAAAATCCCTGCCGGAATCAAACGACCGGCAGGGATTTTTCGTGCGGGCGAAGGGCACAAACCCCGTCTTTGAAAGGAAACCAAAGGAATACAAAAACGGCCTGCAAGCCCTTCAGAGGCACTTTGCAAATATAGTGACTTTCTTTTGAGTTCCCATTTTTTCCTATGTTTTGGCAAATAGTACACTTTTAGTACACCTCAACTCAAAAAGTTTTATATCTTTGCAAAACAAAGGAAACCAAAGGAATACAAAGGAACTGAAAACCGCCTGCAAAGAGAAAATTTTATGAGTAGTACACCTAACAGGGCAAAAGATAACCCCAAATTGAGGGAAAGGGCAATATCTGACGGCAAAAAATCCCTGTATCTTGAATATTACATAAGCAGCACCCGCACGCCCAAAAGGGACGGACAGGGCAACCAGATGTTTTACACCTCCGGGAAAATGGCGGGCAAGCCGATGTTTGAGATAAAGCACAACCGGAGGAAAGAGGAACTGAAACTGTACCTGTATTCCAAGCCAAGGACGGCGGAGGAACGGGCACACAACAAAAACACCCTGACACGGGCCCAGCAGATAAGGAACGAGAGGGAGCAGGAGTTTTTGACCCGGACAATGGGGTACAGCATTGCCAAAAGCAGCGACAATCTTATGCCGTGCTTTGAGTCCTATGTGGAAACCTACACAAAGCAGGACATCAGAAATATACGGCTTGCCCTCAACCGCTTCAAGGACTTTTTGAGGGCAAGTTATCCGGCCTGTGTAATGCCAAAGACCGACAGGGAATGCGAGCGCATCCGGGATGAATGGGAGGAGCTGCACGCCGGGGTATATGGACGGCACGAGATAAACCCCAACGAGTTCTATTTGTTCCGCCTCAACCCCCGGCAGTTCACGGAGGGAATGGTGCGGGAGTTCGTGTCATACCTGCAGGAGCACAGCACGGGAAGCGGGGCGGCAACGGCGTTTGAGCGATTCAAGAAGATTGTGAGGAATGTTGCAAAGGCCGGGTATATGGCGGTCAATCCGTGCGAGGATGTAGTATGCAAGAGAAACGAATGCTTTTCCAAGGAGATTTTGAGTGCAGACGAGATAAAGGCCCTGCAGCGCACCCACATGCACGGAGAAAATCCCAACATCCGCCGGGCGTTCCTGTTTACCCTGTACACCGGGGTAAGGTGGTGCGATGTGAAAGAGTTGAGGTTTGCCAACATTGACTACCAAAACAGGACACTGAAGTTTGAACAGGCAAAGACCAAGGGGCGCAGCTCCCGGAGTGTGGTGGAAATGCCGATAATGGAGGAAGTGTTGCTGCACATTGTCGGCAGGCCGGAGGAACAGGGGAAAAGCCCCGGCGATTTGATTTTCTCTTTGCCGTCCCATACCATGTGCCTGAAGTCGTTGAGGCGTTGGTGCAAAAAGGCCGGGATAGAAAAGCATATAACATGGCATTGTGGCCGACACTCATTTGCTACAAACTTGCTGGAAAACGGGGCAAATGTCAAGGTGGTGGCCGACCTGCTGGGGCATAGTGGTCTGGAGTATGTGGAGCGGTATGTGCACGCCATAGATGAGAGCAAACGCCGTGCGTTGGAAAGTCTGCCAAAACTTGAATTTTGAGGCTATGGAAGAACTGGAGATATTGGACAAAATAGAAATTGCATTGTCGTACCATACTATGGCAATAGGGCTCATTTTGAGCGATGTTGTGCAGTATACAAAGCCCCAACCCGAAGACATAAAGGCAAACCACGAATATGTGGAGGAACTGAAAAAAGGAAGCGATGCGGAGATCTCCCGAATGGTGGCAAAAATTAAAAACGCCTCAACGCCGGAGGATGCAACGGACTATATTACAGAAATTCTCACGCACTGCACATTGTACAGCCGACTGCACAATGATGACGATTTGGAGTATTTGAAACAGATGAGGCCCGATTATCAAAATGCCCCGTGGTATTCATTGGCGATGCTTGAATACCAGATAGCGGAGTATGAGGAGATATTAGAGACGGGAGAGGCTATCAGAAATAATAAAGTGTCGGATATTGATATACGCCAAGATATAGCCTATATCTTTGAAATTTATTGGAAACTTGGCTGCAGCATAGATGCGGCGGCTTTGTTGAAAGGCGTTGATTTTATCAGAGTGCAGGACAAATGCGGTATATGGATTTACAAGGAACACGACCAAATAGAACTCATTGGGCGGCTGGGGAGTGCAAAGAGAGTCCGGGATTTGTTGGCCAAGGCAGCCGGAACAGGGACGGAGCCTCAACCGGAACAGCCGCCATTTGCATTGCCGCCGGAGCTTGACACACCACAGGCGCGGGAATACCTCAACAGGGCGCAGAAAGCCGGATTTTTGGATGAACGATACCAGCCTATAAAAGGATTTACCAGCGTACAGAAGAAATTATTTGCCGCATATTGTGCCGTTGCCGGCAATATAACGGAGCGGCATTGGAAATTGTTTGAAGATTTATGGGACATAAAGGGATTGCAGAAAGTCAAAGAGGAGCAGGGCAGCGAAGCCAAAGCCGAGGCGGTAGCCGCTTTGTTCCCGCCCGATATTGTCGAAGCGGCAAAGAAAAGGTTTACTTTGCTGATTTGAAGTTCCCGGATATTACATGATAGTACCACGATATACCCCCGATATAGCCCCCTATATCGGGGCTTTTTCTGTCTTATGCTCTGTTACTTTGCCTTTGCTTTCAGTTGAGGGCAGAGGGTGCAAGCCTGTCCCGCTGGAGCAGGGGGCAAATACGGGGCGTTCTTGCACACTAACCCCGGACAGCCTCAACCCATAAAACACAAAACAGACATGGGAATGAACAACGAACAGTTGCAGGAACTTGCCGACATGGTGGCAGCAAAAGTGACGATAACCGCCAAGGAGGTTTTGACAAGTCAGGAGGCGGCCCGGTATATGGGCATCAGCCAATCTTATCTGTACAAATTGACTATGAGGCAGGAGATACCGCATTACAAGCCGTCCGGCAAGATGTGCTATTTCAACCGCCACGAGCTGGACGGGTGGATGCAGAAAAACCGTATCAACACGGCGGCGGAGGCCGCACAACAGGCTCACGGACATTGCATGAAGAACAGGAGGGCGATATGATACTGACGGATTACTACAAGTTCGTGAAGCTGGAGGGGCAGAAGTCCAGGATGAGGATAGACTGCACAGCCTCAACCCGGAGTTATGACACACTGGAGCGGTACAGGGACAAAAAGGGGCTGTTAAAACTCTACATCGGGGACAACACCTATACCAAGGCCGGACAGTCCGGCAGATCCGATTTGTCGCTGTCATACAAAGACCACATCAGCAGCATATTTGCCCCGGATGTGAAACTGCCGTGCTGGTACGGGGATTTCCACAATACGGCTGATGCAGCCCTGCTTGTGTGCCATAATGTGGCGTTTGTAGACGGTGCAATACAGCCCGGCTCGGAGATAGAGGTATTTGTGGCAAGGGGTCAGAGAGCCAATCGGCAGGGGCTTTTCAATATGCTGTGTGACGGGGATTTGTCGGATGAGGTGGAGGCGTTGAGGAAACGGGCGATTACCGATTCAGTAACCGGGAGCAATGTATGACACTGTGAAAATGCGGCTTATTGTTGAGGAGGGGCGGAGCATCTGTCCGATGGAGGACATACCGCCCCTGCTTGACAGGCTGACGGGATGCAGCCAACTGCAGGGCAGCGAGTATGTGTCCGGGCTGCTGGGAGGTCTGCACATAACGGTGCGCCCCCATTCCGTCAGAGTGTCAAAAGGCAGCCTGTGTAAATGGCATCTGGGGGACAACCTCCGGACACTTGACAGGATAACCACACAGGAAGCTATCGAGCATTTATCCGATATCCTGCATTTGCCCATGGATGAAGCCGACATTACCCGGCTGGACTTTGGTACAAACCTGATAATGCGGCGTCCTGTGCCCGTGTATCTGGAGCATCTGGGAGAGTTGAGGTATAGCAGGCGCACAGAGGCCTCCAACGGTCTGTATTACTGGGGTAACGGCAAGGAAATAAACATCTATGACAAGAACAGGGAGCGGGCATCAGCCGGAGAGCCGATACCGGAACTATATGCCGGACGGAATGTGTTGAGGTATGAGATACGATATACAAAACGGCTT
>CALUQC010000113.1 GCA_944322805.1 uncultured Bacteroidales bacterium
TTTATTTGGAGTTTCTCTTGTCTCCTCCGCGTTTTGCAGGACCTCTTCCGTTGTCGCGGCGCGGACCCCTGTCGCCCTGTGGCCTTGGTTTGCGCTCAGGCTCGACATAGCCTTCAGGCTTTTCGATGAGTGCCCTGCGGGACAGTCTCATCTTGCCTGTCTTTTCATCGATTTCGAGGAGTTTCACGTCTACCTCGTCTCCGATGTTCAGGATGTCTTCCACTTTTTCGGTCTTGCCCCAGTCGAGTTCGGAAATGTGCAGAAGGCCTTCCTTGCCAGGGAGGATTTCCACGAATGCGCCGAATTCAAGTATTGAAACGACTTTTCCGTGGTAGATCTGGCCTACCTCAGGCACTGCGCAGATACCTTTGATCCACTCCAATGCCTTGTCCATGGCATCCTTGCTCTCTCCGAAGATATCCACGATACCCTCTCCGTTTTCCTCGGTGATGGTGATGGTGGTGCCGGTCTCCTTCTGTATCTTCTGGATGACTTCTCCGCCCTTGCCGATAACGGCTCCGATGAAGTCTCCAGGTATGTGTATCTGGACGATGCGCGGAACGAACGGCTTATAGTCTTCACGAGGCTCGCTGATGCATTTCATCATTTCACCCATGATGTGAAGCCTGCCCTGGCGCGCCTGCTCGAGAGCCTTTTCGAGGACTTCATATGAAAGTCCGTCCACCTTGATGTCCATCTGCGTGGCCGTGATACCGTCCTTTGTTCCGGTTACCTTGAAGTCCATGTCTCCGAGGTGGTCCTCGTCTCCGAGGATGTCGCTCAGGATAGCGTATCTGTTGTTAGGGTCTTTTTCATCCGTGATAAGTCCCATCGCGATACCTGCCACCGGTTTCTTGATTTTTACACCGGCATCCATAAGTGCAAGGCAGCCTGCGCATACCGTTGCCATGGATGAAGAACCGTTGGACTCGAGAATATCGGATACTACGCGGATGGCGTAAGGATTTTCCGGTGCAAGAGGCACCATAGGCTTGAGGGCCCGCCATGCAAGATTCCCGTGGCCTATTTCACGCCTGCCTACGCCTCTCTGAGCCTTTGCCTCGCCTGTGGCGAACGGAGGGAAGTTATAGTGCAGGACAAACTGTTCCGTCTTCTGTACGAGAACTTCGTCCAGTTCTTTCATGTCGAGTTTCGTGCCGAGAGTCACTGTCGAAAGCGACTGTGTCTCGCCGCGGGTGAATATTGCCGAGCCGTGTGCGCACGGGAGGTAATCCACTTCGCACCATATCGGACGGATCTGTGTGCTGCTGCGGCCGTCGAGACGGACTCCTTCATCGAGGATGAGGTTTCTCATGGCAGCCTTTTCCACAGCATGATAGTATCTTTCCACCATCATCTGCTTTGCTTCCCTGTCTTCCTCCGGAATGGTCTGGTAGAACTCTTCCTTGAGGGCGTCGAAAGCATCGCTTCTTTCATGTTTCGGAAGTCCGGACTTCGCGATGGCATAGCATCTGTCATAGCAGAACGCTTCTACGGCTTTGCGGAGTTCTTCGTCGTTTTCCTCGTGGCAGTAGGTCCTCTTGACGGTCTTTCCGGTTTCTTCCATCAGTTCCATCTGCACCTTGCAGTGTTTTTTGATTTCCGCATGGGCGAATTTGATGGCTTCGAGCATTTCGGCTTCGCTGACTTCCTTCATTTCCCCCTCGACCATCATGATGTTGTCGTATGTGGCTGCGACCATTATGTCCAAGTCACAGTTTTCCATCTCGCTGAAGTTAGGGTTTATTTTAAGTTCGCCGTTTACTCTGGCTACCCTGACTTCTGAAATCGGACCACCGAACGGAATGTCGCTTACTGCAAGAGCGGAAGACGCTGCAAGTCCTGCAAGTGCGTCAGGCTGGATATCTTTCTCGGCAGAGATCAGGTTGATGGTGACGAATACTTCTGCATGGAAATCTTCCGGGAACAATGGCCTCAAAGCCCTGTCGACAAGCCTTGCGGTAAGGATTTCTGCATCGGACGCCTTCCCCTCACGCTTCATGAATCCTCCAGGGAAACGTCCTGCCGAGGCGAATTTTTCCTTGTAATCCACCTGCAGCGGCATGAAATCCACATCCGGTTTGGCCTCTTTTGCGCAAGTGACACATGCGAGGAGCATCGTGCCCCCCATTTTGACTACGACCGACCCGTCTGCCTGTTTGGCTAATTTGCCGGTCTCGATTTCGATTACCCTTCCGTCGGATAATTCGATTTTTTTGTTGATGATGTTCATGAATTACTGTTCAGTCTGCCTCCCCCTATGGGAGTTATTTATACTTATTGTCTTTCTTCATTCGTGGTCCGCTGCCAGCCGCAGACTGAGCTATTTGACCGGCGGGACTCTTAATGCCTTGATAAAATATTGAGGGTGACCAAAAATCCTTTGCATCACCCTCAACAAACTTTTCCTATTATCGACGGAGACCGAGTTCCTTGATAATACTCCTGTATCTCTCTATGTCCACTTCTTTCAGATAATCGAGCGTGCGACGTCTCTTACCGACCAGTTTCAGCAGAGAAAGACGGGTTACGTGGTCTTTCTTGTTGTTTTTCAGGTGCTCGGTAAGATGAGCGATACGGTAGGAAAATAGCGCAACTTGACTCTCAGGAGAGCCGGTGTCCTTATTAGACTTTCCGTACTTCGCGAAAATCTCTTGCTTCTTTTCAGCCTGTAAATATTCAGCCATCTGCAAAAAGATTAAAAATTAATAAAAAACGTAAAATTCTCGTAACGAGGATTTTTGCGGGCGCAAATTTAGGGATAAATTCCGATAAAACAAATATTTGTTACATATTCCAAATATTCTGAATTGTTTGCCGGGTTGAAATATCGTGTTTTTATCAGAAAATCGAGAACGGTGTACCGCATCTCACAAAAATGGACTATATATGAAAACCTGTCCGGCGTTCCTGACGGAAGGCCGGGCAGGTTTTCATATATCCGGAAGAGGATTTGTTTACGGGCTTGGAAAAATTAAGAAATGCGGCAGTTTGCCTTGTAGTACTGACTCTGACGGGAATATCTTCTTCCGCCATGATGCAGCGTGAGCCGGCGTTGGACGAAGCGGCGCTGCTGATTTATGAATATCCGGACAGTGCGATGGCGATTGTGGAAAAGGTCGAGCCGAGACTTGCGGAGGAAGTCGGACCGGAAAAGGTCGACAGCGTATCGAATACCGTATTCAACTATTACAGGAAACACGGCAGCCGGCGGGAAAAGTTCGACATGTATTATATTCTCGGACGGTGGCATCAGATGAACGGGCGCGAGGAGACGGCCATGTTCTGTTATGTGAGTGCGGCGCAATATGCGGAAGACGCAGCCGGAAATGTCTTGCCGGGCTGCCTGTATGCTTCGATGGCTTCTCTGTTCGAATACGGCTTCGACTACGCCAAGGCGGTGCAATATTACGAAAAGGGAGCGAAATATTTCATCCGGTCGAAAGACTACCGGAACTTTACGGACATGTGCATCAAGGCCGCCCGCTGCTGTTACCATATGGGTGAAGAAGACAGGGCGGAAACTTTCATAGACAAGGTGGAGCCGTACAAAAGGTATGTCGAGGAATCGAACAAGGTGCGGTATTCCAGGCTCATCGTACGAAGACAAGACGGCGGACGGGAGGGATACCACCATATATTATCTGGACGAAGACTATCTTGCAAGACAGGAACTGTATCACAGGACACTCGGGACGCCGGATTATGACTACGAAGAATACCCTGACCCACGGCTTTTCGTGTGCGCGCTCCAGCCGTTCCTGGATTCGGTACAGATGACCATAGACGGGGTCAGGGCATACAGGATTTCCTGGACGGGCATCTCCTGAACGAAACAAAAAACGTGGCCGGATACAACATATATTTTATAAGACTTCCGGACATATACCTGATGTATGCCGAACT
>CALUQC010000114.1 GCA_944322805.1 uncultured Bacteroidales bacterium
AAAGAAGAATTCCCGAAGGCGAAGATGCAGCATGTAAAGGAAAAAAGACGTCGAAAAGAGAAAATGTTTGACAAAAAAGAGAAAAATATGATTATCCCACCTTGTCATGTCGAGCTTGTCGAGACATCTGCCTTCCGTTGGATGCTTTATAATATAAAAGAGAGGGGAGACTTATCAGCACAATTTCTTCAGATGCTGTGTCGAATATGCGGCAAAGATGTATGATTCCGGTTCGGAAAGGAGCGATGACGGGAGATACGACATTCCGCCGGTTGGCAGAGTCAACGAGCAAGTGCAACACGAGACAAAATTATAACAAAAGTCTAAAGAATTCGTCCTTAGGTCCTCAGTTTGACAGGCCTCTCTGCAGACCAGGCCCGTACGCTTGGCTAAGTCGCCCCTGCTCCCGCACAGTCGCGGCATCCTGACTTATTCGTACAGTCCGGAATCGTCACCTGATCCTGACGGAGGATTCCCGGACATTCAGTGCGGCTTCGAGCACGACTGTGGCAGGGTAGGTTTCAGCCCTGCCATTGATTTTATCCAATATGCATTTTGCCGCCACTTCTCCCATCTGGCTGAGCGGCTGGGCGACAGAAGTCAGGGCAGGCTCCACTATCAGGGCGGATTTCGACTCGGAGAAACCGACGAAGGCTATGTCACGCGGGATTTCAAGTCCGAATTTCTTTGCGGTCTTCATGGCCCCTATGGCCACCGGATCATTGAATGCGAATATCGCATCCGGTTTCGCTCCCGACCTGATCAGCTTTTCCATTTCCCTGGCACCGTCATCGATGAACATCCCCGTGTCTATCACTGATGACTCGTCTACGGTGCGTCCGAATTCTTTCATGGCGCTCAAAAAACCTTCCATACGGAGTTTTGTAAGGTCGAGATCCCTCGGTCCCGCCATGTGCACTATTTTCCCGTACCCTTGTCTGATAAGATGCTCCACCGCCATATGGGCCATTTTCGTATCGTCGATGATGACTTTGGGGGCGTTTATCTTCGAGCACACCCTGTTGAAAAACACTATCGGCGTCCCGCTACCGAGAATTTCATCGTACAGGGCCGCATTCCTGTGGCTTTCGGAAGTCGTTGAAATAAGGATGCCATCCACAAGATTCTGTTTCAGTAGCAGAAGGTTTTTCCTTTCCGTTTCGTAAGATTCGTCTGATGTGGTTATCAGTATCGTGTATCCTGCCTCGGACAGGGCGCGCTGCATGCCCGTAATGATTTTCGGAAAGAACGAGTGCACGAGTTCCGGAACGCAGAGTCCGATAGTATGGCTTTTTTTCGTGACGAGCCCTATTGCCATCGGGTTGGGATGGTAGTTCAGCTCGGCAGCCGCTTTCAGTACGAGATCCCGCGTTTCTTTCTTGATTTCCCAGCTGTCGGACAGGGCGCGGGATACGGTGGAGGTGGAAACTCCCAGTTTCTTCGCAATATCCTTTATGGTAGCGTGTTTCTTTGTGGTCTCGGGCATTTTATGCAGTCAAAAATGTTATGTGGTGAAATCGCTGTCAGGACAGGTATACAAATATAGTCTTTTTTTTCTCCCGGGCTGCAATCCCGGTCCGGCAGCATCGGAAAAAAACGGAAATGCAAACGTTCCCGGGAACGTTTCCGTTGATTTATTGCCGTAGAACGGCATTTTTTCGTGAACAAATTATATAACTTTATTCTCGGAAACCACAGAATTTTTCAAAAATCTTCAAATCCCGGAAAGGTCCGAAGTATGAATTGGATTGACTACATAACGATCATTTTGTTCGCCATGGGCGTATTCCTGGCCGGTATGGCATTTTCAGGAAAACAGAAGAATATCAAATCTTTCTTTTCGGGTGGGGGTGCCGTACCGTGGGGTATAAGCGGCCTGTCCCTGTTCATGGGATTCTTTTCTGCCGGGACCTTTGTCGTCTGGGGCGCGATAGCATATTCCCACGGGGCGGTGGCCATATCCATCCAGGAGTCCATGTGTGTGGCCGGGGCACTTGTCGGACTGTTCATCGCCTCGAAATGGCATAAGACGGGAGCTCTCACGGCTGCCGAATACATTACGCAAAGATACGGCGTTTCGGTCCAGAAAATATATTCCTGCCTTTTCCTTCTCATATCGCTTTTCAACACCGGAGCATTCCTTTATCCGATAGCGAAGATCGTATCAGTGTCTACCGGCTTCCCGATAGACTGGTGCATTATCATTTTGGGGCTGTTCTGCATAGTATATGTCTCGTTGGGAGGACTCTGGTCCGTGGTGATTACCGACGTGCTCCAGTTCATCGTGCTGACTGTCGCCGTTATAGTGACGGTGCCGCTGTCTCTGAAAAGGATAGGCGGCGCAGAAGCGTTTTTCTCGCAGGCTCCGCAGGGCTTTTTCGATTTTGCCGGAGAGCCTTATCCTTTGGCTTTCATCATTGCCTTCGGCATATACAATACCGTATTCATCGGAGGAAACTGGGCGTATGTCCAGAGATATACTTCCGTCCGGACGGGCAGGGACTCCAAAAAGGTAGCGTTCCTTTTCAGCGCCCTGTACCTTATCTGCCCGATTCTGTGGATGCTGCCTCCGATGGTGTACAGGATATTGAATCCCGGTCTTGCAGGCATGGAGGATGAGGGAGCCTATCTGATGATGTGCAAGGAAGCATTGCCTAACGGCATGCTCGGAATGATTCTCGGCGGGATGATTTTCGCGACGGCCAGTTCGTTCAACGCTACATTGAATATCTCGGCAGGTGTCTTTACCAATGACATTTTCGGTACTCTGAGACCAAAGGCGTCGCAGGGCACGCTGATGAAGACCGCGAGGATTTCTACCGTGGTGTTCGGCATCCTGGCAGTGGTGGTGGCGCTGCTGATTCCGAAAATGGGCGGGATAGTGAATGTGGTCATAAGTATTGCCGCCCTGACCGGAGTGCCGCTGTATCTTCCTGTCATATGGTCTCTCTTTTCGAAATACCAGACTAAAAGGTCCATTCTTTCTGCCACCGTGCTGAGTCTTCTGATAAATGCGGTCTTCAAATTCGTCACGCCGGCATTCGGTTTTTCTCTCGACAGGACCTGGGAAATGATAGTGGGAGTATCCGTCCCTGTCATAATCCTGGCCGTGTACGAGATATATGCAAGAGTGTTCAGGGGGCAGGACCCGTCATATGCAAGTTATAAGGAATGGGAACGGGGCCGGGCATTGTCGAATGAACGCGATGCCACAGGCAACGATTTCGGGATAAAGGTCATAAGGACAGGCGTGTACACCGTGGGCGTCATGGTGCTGATACTGGGCGCTGTCGCAAATCATGACAGGCTTTTGATCATAGTGACAGGAGTGGTATTGCTCATTGCAGGGGCATTGCTCGGGCGTCTTTTAAGAAAAAGGAAATAGATTATGCTGCGCAAGGAGAAATTTCAGGAAAACATACGCAAGATGAAGACGGAGGATTTGTCTTGCGATCTGGCGATAGTAGGCGGCGGACTGGCGGGGACCTGTGCTGCCATTTCAGCAGCGAGAGAGGGGCTGAAGGTCGTCCTCGTACAGGACAGACCGGTACTCGGAGGCAATGCCTCGAGCGAAGTCCGTCTTTGGGCTCTCGGTGCGACATCGCATCAGGGGAACAACAACAGGTATGCCCGGGAAGGGGGCCTGATAGACGAAATCATGGTGGAGAACCTGAAACGGAATCCCGAAGGAAATCCGGTGCTGTTCGACATGGTGCTCATCGACAAGGTGAAGGCGGAAAAGAACATAACGCTTCTACTGAATACCGTGATGACCGATGTCACCAAATCGGAGGCGACTGTCATATCTTCGATAGAGGCATTCAATTCCCAGAACGAGACCGTGTACAGGATATCCTCCAAACTGTTTTGCGATGCCTCCGGAGATGGAGTCATGGCATTCATGGCAGGAGCTTCGTACCGGATGGGCGCAGAGGACAGTTCGGAATTCGGGGAGAAATATGCCCCTGATGATGAATACGGACAGATGCTCGGCCATTCGATATTCTTCTATTCGAAGGATGCCGGGAAGCCGGTGGAATTCAAGGCGCCTGACATCGCCCTGAAAGACATAACGAAGATCCCGCGCTATACCCTCATTGACTCCACCGATCAGGGCTGCCGCTTCTGGTGGTTGGAGTACGGTGCCACGCAGGACACTATTTACGACAACGAATCCATAAAGTACGAGCTCTGGAAAATAGTTTACGGAGTTTGGGACTATATAAAGAATTCCGGCAAGTTCCCCGGAGTGGAAAACCTGACCTTGGAGTGGGTGGGCCTTATTCCGGGAAAGAGGGAAAGCCGGCGTTTCAACGGACTTTACATGCTCAACCAGAATGATATCGTGAAACAGAACAGATTCGATGACACGGTGGCATTCGGAGGCTGGGCCATAGACCTTCACCCCGCAGAGGGCGTTTACAGTACGGAGTCTCCGTGCACCCAGTATCATTCGAAAGGCATTTATTCGATACCGTACAGATGCCTCGTAAGCAAGGATATCAGCAACCTGTTCATTACGGGAAGGATAATGAGCGTGTCGCACGTGGCTTTCGGTTCGACAAGGGTGATGATGACGTTGGGACACTGCTCCCAGGCGGCGGGCGTGGCGGCGGCTCTCTGCGTGAAGCACGGCGTCTTGCCTGCGGATATATTGGACAGGAAATACATGACCGAACTGCAGGATATCCTGGCCCTGAAAGGACAGAGCATCCCATACTATCCGATACGGTCGGAAATCAATGCGGCCTCCGATGCGGAAGTCAGTGCATCGTCCTCCCTTAAGCTCGGGGCGCTCCCGTTCGACGGGGGCTGGAGAGAACTCGAATTTTCCACTGCCCAGATGCTCCCGCTGAGAGCCGGAGTCCCTTATTCTTTCGTTTTCGAGATCAAGGCGGACAGGGAGACAGATGTGGAAGTGCAGCTGCGCAAGTCTTCGAGATTAGGCAATTACACCCCTGACGAAACGGTGGAAACAGTGAGCCTGCACGTAAGGCAGGGAGCCGGCAAATATTCAGTGAAGTTCGGCAACGCACTTGAAGCGGACCAGTACGCGTTTGTGACATTCATGGCTGCGGAAGGCGTAAGCATCAGAGAATCCCGTACCAGAGTGACGGGGATAATGACGGTCTACAACAAATACAACAAGGCCGTAGCCAAAAGCGCGGAACAGAAAGCTCCGGAAAATTCCGGAATAGACTCTTTCGAATTCTGGATTCCGGAGCGGCGTCCGGGAGGGGCCAATATTGCGATGGAAATCGCACCCGCCCTCGACGTGTTCGACTGTCCGGACGTTCTCAACGGCTATGTCAGGCCTTTCATCAGACCGAATGCATGGGTGGCGGAGCTGGATGACAGGAATCCGGAACTGACTCTCGAATGGAAGACGCCAAAGACCCTGCACGGACTCGTGCTTTATTTCGACACGGACTATGACCACTCCATGGAGTGCGTGCAGATGGGGCATCCTGAGAATGTAATACCGTTCTGCGTAAACAGGTACAGCGTGACGGACGGCGAAGGGCGGCTCCTGTACGAAACCTCGGAGAATTACAGCACCATAAACCGCATCAGCTTTTCCGTGCCTGTCACGACGTCCGTACTCAGGCTGAAATTCGAAAAGGCTCATGAAAATATCCCGGTGTCGCTGTTCCAGATAGTAGCCGTGTAGTTCCTGTACGGACATCCGGAAAGACCGCAACGAATAACACAACATAATCCATTATAACTATTAACCACAACTACGCAAGTAGTTCTAACTTAAATTATTATGTCAATAAACAGCTGTTTTCGAACACTAAAGGGAAACTGTGTTTTCCTTTCGGTTGTCTGCATGCTGCTTGTCTGGTGTTCAGGAATATTGCCTGCATACGGACAGAACGCAGCCGAAAAGGTGACCGTAACAGGTAATGTGGTGGATGAGACAGGTGCACCCGTGACCGGGGCGAGCGTCTACCTCAGAGGTACCACAATCGGAGTCACGACTGACTTTGACGGAAATTTCACGGTAAACAACGTGCCGGTCAATGCCACCCTGACTGTTTCGTTTATCGGATACAAGGACTATCTCGTGACGATAAAGGAAGCGACTAAGCTGAAAGTGACCCTGGAGCCTGACGCAACCATGCTCGATGAAGTCGTCGTAATGCCTTATGGCGGGCCTGTCGCGAGAAAAGACCTTACTGGTTCCGTAGCTTCGGTGAACATGAAGGACATGCTGGCAATGCAGACGGTCACATTCGAGAATGCCATTGCCGGAAAGGTGGCCGGAGTGCAGGTGAATGTGGGTGACGGACAGCCGGGCGGACTGCCTGATATCGTGATCAGGGGAAACAACTCCGTGACCCAGAGCAACGCCCCTCTTTACGTCGTGGACGGTATTCCTCTCGAATCTCCGGACAACTCATCGATTCCTACGCAGAATATCGCGAGCATAGAAGTCCTGAAAGATGCTTCTGCAACTGCCATTTACGGAGCCCGCGGAGCCAACGGTGTCATCGTCATCACTACGAAAACCGGTACCGAAGGCGCTCCAAAAGTGGATTTCGAGTACCGTTACAGCATGATGAAGGATTACAACAGGTATGAGATGATGGACCCGTACGAGTTCGTGAAACTCCAGAACGAGCTTGATTCGGCCTACGGCGAAATGTACCTCGGAGGCCGTGACCCGCATCCGGACGGAACGCCGTGGACACTCGAGGATTACCGCAATGTGGAAGCGTACGACTGGCAGGACCTCGTGTCTCAGCTCGGGCAGATGCACGAGTTCAGCGTCAGCGTTTCAGGAGGTACCAAGACTACATCCTACCTCGCTTCGTTCAACTATCTGAACCAGAAGGGTATCATCATAAATACCGGCATGAAGAACTATGTCGGCAGCCTTAACCTCACCCAGAAGATAGGAAACCGGATACAGCTCGTCCTCAGGGCCAACTATGCCGACAAGGAAAGGAACGGTCTCCAGGTGAACTACGGACAGGGCTCGGCCGCATACATGTACAAGGTGTGGACATACCGTCCTATTTCCACGGACGGAGTCGACCTTTCCCATGAGCTCGAGGACCCGGTAGCCGTGGAGCAGGGTATCGTGAGATACAACCCTCTTCTCCAGACCCAGAATACGGACAGGAAATACACTACGCGTCAGCTCCGTACGAGCGCCATGGTCAACTGGGACATCACCGACTGGCTCAAGCTGACCTCGTCCATATCCTATACAAGGACCGAGTCCGGTACGGACCAGTTCAACAACTCCAGGACCGAGGAAGGAAGTATCCTCCCGGGCAGGAATGACGGAATCAACGGTACGAGACGTATCGCCGTGGCAAGCAACCTCCTGAATGAAAACGTGCTGAATTTCCACAAGAAATTCAACGCCGTGCATGACCTTTCTGTGACTCTCGGCTACACGCAGCAGCACAACTCTCAGGACATATTCGAGGCCAGGGCAACCCAGATTCCGGAGGAGTCGCAGTGGCGCGGAATCTATTCCCTCGATGAGGGCCTTTCCCAGAAAATCACATCCATGCGTCTTCTCGAATGGTCCATGCAGTCTGCCATTTTCAGGGCTAACTACAACTACAACCGCAAATACTACCTGACTTATACGATGCGTGCCGATGCTTCTTCGAAGTTCTCGCCTCAGAACAGGTGGGGTATCTTCCACTCGGGAGCTGTCCGCTGGAGATTCACTGAAGAAAACTTCATCAAGGACAATATCCCTTGGTTCAACGACGGAAGCCTCAGCGTCAGCTACGGCTCTACCGGTAACAACGGAGTCGGAGAATATGCGTATCTGCCTCAGGTAGGCGTTTCATACGGAAATACGTATTACGACTATCCGTTCAACAACCAGATTGTCTCCGGAGCCATAGTATCCGCTATCGGAAACTCCGACCTGAAATGGGAGACTACCTATACCCTCAACACGAGGCTCGATCTCGGCTTCCTCGACAGCAGGATCTACGTGACTGCCGAATATTACTGGAAGGACACCCGCGACCTGCTTATCAACGCCACCCTGCCTGCCCATATAGGCTATGCGAATGCGTACAGGAACATCGGACGCGTGGAAAACAAGGGCTTCGAACTTTCCATTTCCACCGTCAATTTCCGCAAGCAGAATTTCAGGTGGAATACCGACTTCAACATTTCCTTCAACAGGAACAAGGTGCTCGCCCTCGCGAACAATCAGAGCGTGCTTCCTGCCGACAACCTGAAAATTCCTAACGGATCCGCCCTGTACATAGCCAAGGTGGGTCAGCCTATCGGAATGATGTACGGTGCGATTACGGACGGACTGTACCAGTACAGCGACTTCACCAAGGGAAGCGATGGCTCCTGGATACTTAAACCGGAAGTTCCGTCCCAGTCCACTACGGCCAACAGGACTGCTGTCCTCCCCGGATACCAGAAGTTCAAAGACCTGAACGGGGACAAGCAGATAACCCAGGAAGACCTGACCATCATCGGAAATCCTAATCCGGATTTTACCGGAGGTCTGACCAATACTTTTGCATTCTACAACTTCGACGTATCGGTGTTCTTTACGTTCAGCTATGGCAACGACATCCTGAACATGAACAGATACTATATGGAGGAAGGCCGGCAGACGAGTACGAACCAATTCGCCTCATATGCCGACAGGTGGACCGTGGACAATCCTGACGGCAAGCTCCCGAGAGTCCGCTCCGCCAACAATACGGCATGGGGAAGCGACAGGTATGTCGAGGACGGCTCGTATCTCAGGCTCAAGAACCTGAATATCGGCTATACCTTCCCTGTCAAGATAAGCCAGAAGATATATGCGAACAATCTCCGCCTTTACTTCTCGGCACAGAATCTTCTGACCTTTACAAAATATTCCGGTCAGGATCCTACTGTGAGCACTATGTCGAATGCCAGGACACCGGGATATGACTATTCCGCATATCCTATCCCGAGAACATTCGTTTTGGGCGTACAGCTTTCATTTTAGTTAGAATGATACAGAGATGAAGAATATATTGAACAAGATCATATTGCCTGCAGCGGCCCTCGTGTCGGTGACAGGATGCTTTGCGGAACTGGATCTCCAGCCTATAGATTCAGATACTCCGAGCCACTATTTTTCTGACAGTACATCCTGTGCGAAGGCTCTTGTGGGATGCTACGATGCCTTGAGCAAGCACTCCGAGAACCTGTTCACGGGAGCGGAAAACAGCCAGTTCTGCATCTGGAATATTACCGACGAGATGTATAATAACGCGGCCGGGACAGGTCCGAAAGTCTACAGCTATACTTCGGGGTATTCTGTCAACCAGTCCATGTACCGTCAGCTGTACGTAGCTATCCAGCGCTGCTCCCAGCTGCTGCATTACCTGCCTGACGTGGATATCAATCCGGAAGACAAGGCGGTGATGGACGGCGAGGCCAGGTTTATCAGGGCCTTCTGCTATTTCAACTTGGTGCAGAACTGGGGGCGGGTGCCTCTCATCACCGATGCGGTCGAGGATGTGAACAACCCGTATGCCGACCAGGCCGAGGAAGCCGATATATACGATTTCGTCATCAGGGAAATGACAACCGCCGAATCGGAGGTGCTTCCTATTACGGAATACGGCTTCGGAGGACGGGTGAACAAATCCGCGGTAAGGGCCATGCTTGCCAGGGTATGCCTGTTCAAGGCCGGGTACCCATGCTATGACGAGACCAAATACTCCGAAGCCTACAAATGGGCCAAGATGGTAATCGATGATCCGGCACACAGCCTGATTCCGAATTTTGCGGACGTATTCATCCCTCTTATCCAGGACAAGTACGATATCAGGGAAAACCTTTGGGAGATAGAGTCGTATTTTGTCAGCACATCGGACGGAAGACAGGAATATATACCTTCGCTTTCGGTGACTCTCGGCACGAACTGCAGCAAGGCCGTCACGGATGTATGCTTCCAGGTCAGCAATACGAAATACGCCACCAAGCCGATGTTCGAATATTTCGAGCGCGATGACGAGGCCCTGCTCGGCTCCATGGACGAACGCAGGAACTGGTCCATAGCTCCCTTCAAGAATGCTCCGGCGAATCTCGACGGGGAGCAGAGGCTTGTCCTGACATATACGAACTACGATCCTGAAGGAGTGAACGGCAAAGCCTCGAACGACAAGGCCCTGTATGATCGCCAGATCAACAAGTTCAACCGCCAGTATGCCAAGATATGGCCTGCATACCAGTCCAATGCCGGGACGAATCTCTGCATGATCCGCTATGCGGATGTCCTGTTGATGGCGGCGGAAGCTCTTTGCCAGATGAATGACGGTCCTACATCGGAAGCGATAGGATACGTGAATCAGGTGCGCCAGAGGGCATACGGACAGCTCGACGGTAGAAAATTCATAGACCGCATAGACGTGACGGCATCCGGAACGGGCTATACTCCGAAGAAAGTCTGCGTCGAGGTCATAGACGGGACCGACAATACTTCTTCCGTTACCTGCTTCACGTTAGGTTATAATCCGGAAGATGCCGCTACTCCGGCAGATCCGAGCAATACCTCGATGCAGGTTTACAGGACCGGAGACGTGAAAGGTCCTCTGACGGTGGCTGCTCCGGTCCTCGATGAAAACGGGGCCGTGACCTCCATCAAACTCCTGGACAGGGGCCATGCCTACAGCGGCACTCCGACTGTCGTCATCAGGAATATGGACGGTACGGATACCGGCTCGGGAGCTGAGGCGGTAGCAGTGATGCGTGACCAGGCTCCGGACTACGAGCTCCCTGACGAGGCGACGGCTGACAAGGAGTCATTTATGAATGCCATCGTGGATGAAAGGGCCCGCGAACTCTGCTTCGAAGGATGGCGCCGTTTGGATCTGAAACGCTGGAACCTGCTGGTGGAGAAGCTCCAGTGGACGCGTGACATAGGAAGAAATGCCACCGGCGTATCGGGACAGCAACTGGAATTCATCCTGACACCGGGCAACAACGTTTCGGATGCACATCTATATCTCCCGATTCCAGCCAACGAGATGATGCTCAATCCTAATCTGGAGCAGAATCCGGGATGGTAGTCCGCAAGCAGCGATAACTTTCAAACTCAAGCATACGATGAAAAAGACAATATATTCATTATTTACGATAGCAGCCATGGCAGGAGCGGTCTCCTGCCAGGTAGACGATGTTTCGGAGCCTACCCTGACCATGATGACCGAGAAGTCGGTGTACAAGGTAGGCGAGATAGTCCGTTTCAATTTTTCGGGCGATGCCGATTTCGTGACATTCTATTCTGGGGTCGACAACTACAACGGAGGAAGCGTCGTAGGCAATGTGGCGGCATCACGCTATATCTACAAGGACCGTGGAAGCGAGCCGGGACAGGCCATCCTTTCTTTCAACTGCAGGAAAGACGCGGCCAATCCGCAGGATAACGCAGAACTCAAACTTTTCCTGTCCACTAATTTCACCAGCGACATGACCATGGATGCCATCCACGCGGCCGACTGGATAGACATTACCGACAGGGCGAAATGGCCGACGGAGGAAACGAAGCAGGGTACGAACGTTGGCTCCGGAAATATCGACCTTTCCGAATGGAACGGACAGCAGATTCATGTCGGATTGAGGTACAAGGCCGGAACGAACGGCACCCAGACCGGCTGGACCATATCTTCCTTTACCCTTAAGAACACCGTTCCGACCGATGCACTTCCTTATACCTTATGGACGAATGCTTCGTATGCCAAATTCGGTACGATGAGCGACCAGCTTCAGGAAAACGGGACATCTCCTCTTTACGCATGGACTCTCGGAACATCTCTCGTCTGCAAGGGCGGAGACGGCTCGAAGGCTGTGGAAAGCTGGGCGATATCTTCCCCGATTGACCCGAGCCAGGTGACGCCGGACTACGGCACCGTCATAAAGGGGTACAGCGATCCCGTGCCTGCATTCTACGACTACCAGTATTGGAAGCCGGGCAAATTCACCGCTACGGTGGTGGCGAGGAACCAGACTGTCTGGGGAGAACATGAGACAGTACAGAATATCGAGATAGAAATAGTAGAAGATACGGAAAATACAGGTAATTGAATCTGTAATTCAAAATAACAATTCGTCGGACTGACGTCAATCAAAAACAAATGAAGCGAATCATAACAACTGTTTTGGCCTCAATGGCCGCTTTGCTCGCATTTTCCCAGGACAGGCTCGGCCTGTCCACGGGAGAAGTGAGTATTGAATGGAAAAAAATGAGTGACGGGTGGCACGTGAGCGAAGTTTCCGTACAGGGAAAATCAATGCCCGAGCCGCGGGGATACTACACCATCCTTTATCTGAACAGGAATCCTGCCGCCAATCTCGTGGACCAGGATTTGGAAGGCAAGGATTTTACGTTTTATCCGTCCGGGGCCGAACAGCTTTCCGATGGCTCAGTCCGCTTTACACACAAACTCCGTTTCGGTGAGGTCGAGGCTGTCTGGAGCGTGGACCCCGAGTTCCCCTCCGATATAAAGGTGGACATGAAGCTCGACCTCACGGCAAACGGGTCCGTATCCATTGCCACACCATGCCTTGCCGTGTTCGACAAGGACAATATCGCATGGGGAATGATACCGGGGAACTGGTACGGCACCGAGATACAGCATGACATGGCCCTTGCGAAAAACTACAGTCTCGGCATCCCGTGCGTGCCGCTTCTTGCCAAGGAGCGGAACACCATGACCTTGTGCCCGCTGTACACCTCGAAGGACGGCCAGACACTGGCTGTCATCCCGGATCCGGGCACCGAGTGGAATCCTTATCCGGAGAATGCTCCGGACAAGACGAAAAACCGGGTGGCCCTGTCAATAGTGAACAGGCACAACGAATTTTCCCCGGTGGTTTACCATCCTGTCCTGGGACAGATCGGCTCCAAGAACGAGGCAGGTGCGGAAATCACTTTCGGCTTCCGCTATACGCTGATGAACACTGGATGGTTCCAGGTTTTCGAGCATGCGGTAAACGATATTTTCAGGCTTCCGTCCTCGCTCGACCTGCTCAGCAACAAAATGTCCCTTTCCGAGCGTATCAGCCGCCTGTTCAAGTTCCTCGACAAGGACAAGGAGTCCGCATGGAGCACATGGACGAGCCGCGGAAAGGAAATCGGTGCGAACGGTTCTAAGATAGCGGATGCAGGCACGATGTATATGATGGCACGGAACGGACAGGATACGGTGATGGCCAAGCGGCTCGAGTATGTCAGAAACTATAAAATCATCCAACAGCAGACCGAGCCCGGATTTTTCTGTGGTGCGGCTCTCGGGGAGTATGCTGATGAGGACGGAGTGGAGTCCGAACGCGGAAACTGGATAGAGCCGCTTCACACTACCTATTATACGATGGTGGACTTCGGCAACATGCTTCTGTTTGATCCTGATGATACGGAACTTCTTGAACGTCTTAGAATGGCTGGAGACAGGCTTTTGGCATGGCAGAAACCGGACGGCAGTTTCGAAGTTGGATATGACAGGTTTTCCATGAAGCCGACTTTCCCGGATCTGAAAGACTATCGACCTACCTGGTACGGACTTTACATAGCTTACAAGCATCTGAAAGAGCCGAAATATCTTGAGGCGGCATGCAAGGGAGCAGACTGGCAGAAAAATAACGGAGTGGATAAGGGATATTATCTAGGAGTATGCGGTGACGGCCGCAATATATGGGATTTCTGTACGGCACAGACTTCGAGGGCATATATGGATCTTTATGAAGAAACCGGAAAAGAAGACTACAAGGAAGCGGCTATTGCGGCAGCAAGAATATACACTACATCCATTTTTACGAATCCGGTGATGACAAATGAAGTCAAATATATCGGAGATGTAACTTACAAGGATTGGGAAGTTAATCAGACTGGTCTTGGCGTGGAGCATATCCGCGGAACGGCTGGCAGCGGACCAATTCTTATTACCAGCTATGCAGGCCTGTTTATAAAAATATATGAGTGGTCAGGAGACCCGATTTTTCTGACGATGGCTCGGACTGCTGCAATAGGCCGGAATGCATACGTGAATCAGGAGACCGGGTGTGCGATTTACTATTGGAACGGAATGTCCAACCTCAAACGGAATACCATGACATTCCCATGGCATGCCTATTGGCAGATAGGCTGGATCACTGATTATCTGATTTCCGAGGCGGAAATGAGGTCTGAAGGAAATGTGACTTTTCCGTACGGATACATGACTCCTAAAGTGGGACCGCACGTAACATACGGTTTTGCCCCCGGTGAAATTTACGGCAGAAAAGCGGATCTGGTATTCCGTTCGGATATGGTGCACTGCGACAATCCTAATATCGAGTTTGTCACCGCATTGTCTGAAGACGGAAAGAAATTCTACCTCATCGCTTTGAGCCAGACCAATGAAAGCAATTCCTGCAAAGTGAAGTTGGATCTGACCAAACTTGGCAACAGTAGAGCGGGATTCAGGTCTGCGAGGGCTTTGCAGGGCAGCATAGAGAGTATCGTTCCGAAAGCAGGCGAGATCAGCCTTGAATTCGAGCCTTGGAACATGAAAGTCTTGGAAATAAATCTATAAAACGAGTCTGTTATGAAAAAAATTATAGTTTTTGTATTGGTGATCGCAATATCGGCTGCAGCATACGCCCAAAAAAGCATGTGGATAGTGGCCGGTCAGAGCAATGCTTCAGGCATGGGAGACAGGAGAACATCGATGAAATATACGAATCCCAAATGTTTCGACTATCTGGAGACGTGTGATTCCCTGCGCATACTCCAGGATCCGACAGGAGAGAACGGGAAGTATTTTGGCAAGGCCAATAGCGGAAGCATCTGTCCGTCTTTTGCCTGGAATCTGAATAAAATGACAGGAGATACGGTCATCATAGTGTCGGCTGCCAGGGGAGGAAGCGCCTGTTCTACTACGGGGGAGACTATATACGGAACATGGGCGGAAAAAGGAATCCTTCCGCTGTTCGATGCCGCGATGACCAAATGCAAGGCAGCTATGGCGCTTACCGGTCTGAATTTCAGTGGAGTTATATGGTTGCAGGGCGAGCGTGATGCGAATGCAATCAACGACGGAAAAATGGACGGAAAAGATTATGAGGACGCATTGCGGAACCTGATAGAGAGGTTCCGAAAAAATTTCGGCGACGAAGATCTTCCTTTTTATATTGTCTTGACCGGGCAATACCTGAATCATCGGCAGAAAGGCTATCATCAGGTGAGGGCGGCGCAGCGGAAAGTGGCGAAGACTATGGATAACGTCCATCTTGTCCCGATCGATCCGTGGCTTTTTCCTCAGATGAACATGATGACTGACGACATTCATTATTCGCAGTTCGCCTATAACCTGATAGGAGAAACCATTGCGCGCCAGATCACGGAAGACAGAATAATTAACGGTTATTAATACAGAAAATTAAAATAAAATGAAAGAAAATATCGCAGCAGTCCTTTTTGCCTTGATTACTTTCGGAGTTAGTGTTTTCGCGCAGGACCCTCTTGCCGATCCGAACAAAAGAGATACTCAGAAACCTCCGTATATCGTACCCGAGGAACCGGAAGTAAGGAAGAATATAGCCAAATGGCAGGATCTCAAATTCGGGATGTTCATCCATTGGGGTACCTACAGTCAGTGGGGAATAGTGGAGTCCTGGTCTCTCAGTCCGGAGGAATACAAATTCTGCATGGTGCGTCCCGAAGGTATGGACTATTTCGAATACATGAAAAAATACGAGGCTCTCAAGACCACTTTCAATCCGGTGAAGTTCAATCCTGAAAAATGGGCGGAGGCAGCCGAATATGCCGGGATGAAGTATGTGATATTCACGACCAAGCACCATGATGGCTTCAACATGTTTGATACGAAGTTCACGGACTATAAGATCACGTCTGAAGAATGTCCGTTCCATACGAATACCAAGGCTAATATTGCAAAGGAGATTTTCGATGCGTTTCGTTCGCACGGGATGATGGCTGGAGCCTACTACTCCATTGCAGACTGGAACTGTAACGACTACTGGTGGGACTACTTCCCTCCGAAAAACCGTCAGATAAACTATACTGCAAGCAAGTTTCCGGAAAAATGGCAGAGTCTTAATGACTTCATCAATAATCAGTTGGATGAACTTACAGGAGGAGAATATGGTGATATCGATATCCTCTGGTTCGACTTGTGCGACATGTCTCCGGAAAAGGCTCCGCAGTGGGACAGATTTGCCAGTACCATAAGAGGTAACAATCCTGATGCGATAATTGTGGCGCGTCACCAGAATACCATTTACGAGAATTACAGGACACCAGAGCAGAGAATACCTGCTGTTCCTCTCGACTATCCGTGGGAATCCTGCATGACAATGGCTACGCAGTGGTCTTACAAGCCGGATGATGTTTATAAACCGGCCGATGATATTATTAAAATTTTGGTACAGACGGTTTCTCGCGGAGGAAATCTACTGCTGAACGTCGGACCGGGTCCTGATGGAGAGTTGGATCCGACCGCATACGCCCGGCTGAAAGAAATAGGTGATTGGATGTCGGTCAATTCCGAAGGAATATACGGAACAGACCCTGTGCCCCCGTATTATGAGGACAAACTGACATTCACATCCAAGGACGGAAACGTATATGCTTTCTATCTGAACGAAAAGGGTGAATCCATGCCTGAAAAAATAGTTCTGAAATCCTTCGAGCCTGCTTCATCGAAAGCAGTATACCTGCTGGGATACGACAGACCTCTCAAATGGAAGAGAACAGATGACGGCATCGAAATCGTTATCCCGTCATCCGTACGCCAGTCCTCTCCGTGCGACTATGTCTGGGGTTTCAAAATCAAGGTCCAGTAGTCAGACTGATATATTTTATCTCATAGAATAACTGTCAAATGGAATTGCGCTCATTTGTATACATCTTTCTTTTGTTTTCTGCTGCACTCTCAAATGCGCAGAACGATACTGTCGGTTCCATTATATCGGATAAAAAGGAGATCCTGGATGCCATGACATACGAAGACAAGTCTTATATGGTCATGGGCAACAGGAATAATCCATATATGAAATATGTCGGCGTAGGCTCTACATGGGCTTGCGAACGGCTTGGAATTCGACCTGCGATAATGTGTGACGGCCCGGCGGGAATGAGAATGAAACCTATAAGGGACGATGATTCTACCAGGACATATTACTGTACGGCATTTCCTACTGCTACATCCTTGGCCGCTACATGGAATACGGAACTCGTTGAGAAAACAGGAAAAGCGATGGGAAACGAAGCCCTGGAGTATGGTGCTGATATACTTCTGGCACCGGCTGTAAATATTATCAGAAATCCGTTGTGCGGCAGAAATTTCGAATATTATTCGGAAGATCCGTTGTTGTCAGGAAAAATGGGGGCGGCCATGGTTCGCGGTATTCAGTTCAACGGTGTCGGTACATCATTGAAGCATTTTGCTGCTAACAATCAGGAAACAAACAGAAAAAACTCCAATTCCGTAATCAGTCAGCGGGCTCTGAGGGAAATATATCTCAGAAGTTTCGAAATAGTAGTAAAAGAGGCGAAACCATGGGCGGTCATGTCTTCATATAATAAGTTGAATGGGCGGTACACATCGCAGAATAAAGAACTGCTGACTACTGTGCTGCGGGACGAATGGGGATATGACGGCGTGGTGATGACTGACTGGGTATGCGGAGATGATGCCGTAGCCCAGATGAAGGCAGGCAATGACCTATTAATGCCGGGATTCCCGACACATCATGCCCGCTATCACCATACGGAATTAGTCAGTGCCATGGATGAACGTACTTTGTCGGAAGAAACGGTAGATAGGAGTATCGGACGTATTTTTGCAATGCTTGAAAAAACTCCGAGGTACAATGGCTATACCCCGGGAACTTCCCCGGATCTGTCTGCTCATGCAGAGATAGCCCGACAGTCAGCAGAAGAGGCAATAGTGCTACTGGAAAACAGAAACAATACTCTTCCGTTGAAAAAGAAAAGACGTATTGCTCTCTTCGGAAAGACATCGTACGATTTTATTACCGGAGGGACCGGCAGCGGCGAGGTGTACTATGAAAAAGCAGTGTCCATGAAAGAGGCATTGGTGGACGCCGGTTTTATACTGTCTCCGTCTGTCGATGAATTTTATACTAAATTTGTAGCCAGTGTGCGCGGTCGGGCGAAAGGTCGTACCAAATATGCTGTAGTGAATGCATCGGAGCCGGAGGTCGGAATTGAAATGATAAGGCGTGAAGCAACCGGAAACGATGTGGCCCTGATAACTCTCGGACGACTTTCCGGAGAGGGCGAGGACAGGCCTGTCGAGGACTACTTTACGCTTACTGACAGCGAAAGAAAAATGATGGAGGATGTTTGCCGTGAATTTCATGCTGCCGGAAAGAAAGTTGTAGTCATATTGAATATAGGTGGTGTCATGGAGACTGCCTCGTGGAAATCCTTGCCAGATGCAGTCATTCATGCCTGGCAGACAGGACAGCAGGGCGCTGTTGCTGTAGCTTCCGTATTGTCCGGACGGATTAATCCGTCAGGACATCTTCCTGTAAGTTTTCCTGTAAAATATGAGGATGTGCCGTCGTCAACATGCTTCCCCGGCATACCGGCAGAGAAACCTGTGAACGTCTTTTACAATGAAGGCGTATATGTCGGCTACAGATATTATACGACGACAGGAGTCCCGGTCTCATATCCGTTCGGTTATGGTCTGTCCTACACTGATTTCGAATATTCCGATTTGAGACTTGAAGGCGATGCCGCTTCCGGCAACATGAAAGTATATGTTACTGTCACGAATACGGGCAGGACCTCCGGAAAGGATGTGGTACAACTGTATCTTTCTGCTCCGTCCGGTCATATGGACAAGCCTTTGCGGGAATTGAAAGGTTTCGCCAAAACCAAGAATCTGCGGCCTGGGGAGTTCGAGACCGTATCATTCGATATAGACTGTATGTTGCTGGCGTCATTTGTAAGCGGTGTCAGCGCTTGGATTGCGGATGACGGAAGGTACAGGGTGGAGATAGGAAAATCATCGGAGGATATACAGTGTTCGACTGAATTTGTCCTGCAGGATGAGATTCTTGTGGAGCAACTGCACGATGTCCTCTATCCTGATGCTCCGCTGAAAGACCTGATGTCCGTCTCCTCGTCCCGGTTGGAGGGCCTTACCCCGTATGGGAAATTCCATGATCTGGACTATGAATTCAATTGGCATTGGTAATGATGAAATTTGAAATATATGTTGCTGCGGCATCGCTATGTGTCGCGGTATCGGTATCGGCGGGAAACCGTTCGATATACGTATCTCCTGACGGGGATGACGGTGCGGCAGGAGACGAAAATGCTCCGTTCCGTACGCTGCAACGCGCTTTGAACGAGCATGGTAAAACTGGTGATGCCGACACCTTGTTTATAGAAATGGCATCAGGTGACTACTTCATGGACGGGCCGGTCGTCATATCGGAATCCGGAGGCGGACATGTTGTAGTGAGGGGAAACGGAAGTGATATGCCGAGGCTCATGGGAGGAATACGTATATTCGGATGGGAGAAAGCCGGAGGAAAGAATATATATAGGGCGAAGGTGCCCGAAGTAAGTCTGTACGGATTCCGCTTCGAGCAGTTTTATGTAAACGGCAGGCGTGCAGTCTGGGCTAGAACGCCGGATATGGACTGGCATTATGTTGAAGATAGCAGGGAATATCCGATGTCAGGGAGTGGCAAGGCTGATTTTGCCGTTCAGAAATTCGTTCTTGATGCAGATGATATAGCATCGATAAAGACTCTGTCGGAAAAAGAACTGTCCGAGGTACGATTCAGATTCTATCATAAGTGGGACGTCACGAGGAAGCGGGCTGAATATATCGCGGCGGATTCCGGATATGTGTATTGTGTCGGAGCCGGAATGAAACCCTGGAATCCCGTCACGAAAGGTTCTAGGTATGTAATGTACGGGTATCGTGCGGCTTTGGATAGTCCCGGAGAATGGTGGCTTGATGCTGATTCCGGTTATATTTACTATTATCCACGGGAAGGTGAAAATCTCTCGTCTGCTGAATGTGTTGCTCCTGTGCTGCACAAATGGATGGTCATAAGGGGAACTGTCTCGGCTCCGGTAGAAAATATCAGTTTTGAAAGTATTTCGTTCCAATACACATCATATATAATGTCGGACAGTGGAAACGAGCCGATGCAGGCTGCGGCAGGGGTGTCGGCGGCCATCGAACTTGATTATGCAAGGAATATCAGTTTTTATAATTGTGAGATGCGTCATACCGGAGGATATGCCCTCTGGCTCAGGACAGCATGCGTGAACAATGTCGTACGCCACTGCTTCGTGGTGGATCTCGGCGCCGGCGGGATAAAGATAGGGGAGACTTCGTATAGACGGGATACTGCGCTTTTCAGCAGATTCAATACAGTAGACAATAATATCATAATGAATGCGGGAAACGAATTCCCCTGCGGCGTAGGTGTAGCCATATTTCATTCATCCGACAACTCTGTTACACATAACGACATATCCAATCTGAAATATTCAGGGGTATCTGTTGGTTGGACCTGGGGATACAATACTCCGGCAGATTCGGCAGGCCCGGGCAGGAAAAGTCCCGCAGTGAGGAATCTCATAGCGTGGAATCATATACACCATATCGGATGGGGTGAACTGTCAGATATGGGTGCAGTATACACTTTGGGGGAATCCTACGGTACCAGGATAGTCAACAATGTGATTCATGATGTCTGGTCTTACGACTATGGCGGATGGGGACTGTACACTGATGAGGGCTCTACGGGAGTGGAAATAAGCTCAAATCTCGTGTACCGCTGTAAAAGCGGAGGATTCCATCAGCATTACGGCAGGGAAAACGTGATCGAGAACAATATCTTTGCTTTCGGGTATTTTTATCAGGCACAGTTTACCCGTCCGGAGTCGCATCTGTCATTCCATTTCCACAGAAACATAATACTGCAGGACAGAGGAGAGACTTTGTCTGGCCCATGGGATAAAGGCAATATCGATATCGACAGGAATATCTATTGGCATGTTTCTGGTGAGCCGATTTTTGCGGGACGGACTTTTACGGAATGGCAGGAAAAACATGACAGTCATTCCTTTATCGTGGATCCGCTGTTCGTAGATGCCAAAAAGGATAATTATGAATTCAAATCCCTGCGGGAGGCCAGACGCATAGGTTTCAAACCTTTTGATGTGGCATCTGCAGGCGTGTATGGCTCCATGGAATGGAAAGAAAAAGCAAAATCCTTGTCCCGTGATATTGAGGCAGAGTTCAGTGAAGTATCTATGTCCAGGCTGGAAGACATACCTCTTTTTTAACGATTTTTTAACGATTTTAGAATATGAAAAGAATTCTCATAGCGATATTTCTGATATGCTGTTCATTCGTCTCCATTTACGTATCAGCTGGAGAATTGACCGTGCGCGGCGGTCTGACGAATTTTTTTTATGCCGTGCAGCATGAAAGGCAGGTCAGGGTCGCTTATCTCGGCGGCAGTATCACTGCAGCAGACGATGGATGGCGGGAACTTACCTGCAACTGGCTTCGTGTGCATTATCCCGAGACGATATTTTCACATGTGAATGCCGGCATCGGCGGTACAGGTTCCGACCTTGGGGCGTTCAGAGTAGAGGAAGATGTAATAAAGACGAAGCCTGATTTGGTATTCGTGGAATTTGCCGTAAATGATGGCGATAGGCCGGTGGCTGATATCATCAGATCAGTGGAAGGCATAGTGAGGAAGATATGGAGCGCACTTCCGGAGACTGATATCTGTTTTGTGTATACTACTGATGAGGGCAAATTCCATGATTTTCTCGAAGGTCGGCAGCCGAATTCCATAGTGGCCATGGAACAGGTGGCGGAACACTACGGCATACCTTCCATAAATTTTGCCTACAGGCTGAAACCTCTCTATGAAAGTGGACGGTTAGTATTCACTGCCCCTGCCGGAATGAATTCGGAAAAGATTGTAATGACTTCCGACAGTGTACATCCTCTAAGCGCATCCGGACATCCGTTATATGCCGCATCAGTGGCGGCTGCCATTGAAGTAATGGAGAGGATGGAGAATTTTTCGGCACCTCATGTGCTGCCGTTGCCACTTGACAAGGGAAACTGGTCCGAGGCGCAGATGCTTTCTCTTTCGCAAATGGACATGAACGGTTGGGAACTCGTGACGGAAGGGCCTTCCCATGAAGTCTGCGCGGATAGGGTAAAGTCGCTCTACATGGGGAAACCGGGCAGTTCTTTGTGTTTCAGTTTCCGGGGGACGGTATTGGGCCTGTACGATGTACTTGGTCCGAAGTCGACTAAGCTGCGTGTAACCGTGGACGATAGTTCTAAAGTCGTGACGAGATTCGACAAGTATTGTTCGTACGATAGATTGGCAAATACGGTAGTGTTTGATGGACTCGTGGATACTGTCCACAGGGTCCTCATCGAAGTCCTCCCCGATGACATTGACAAGATGTCCGTATTGTCGGAAGACCGAAGAAAAATTTTGTCTGCACATCCAGAGAAATTCAATGGCAAGGAGTATTGTATCGGAGCCGTCCTTATTGTTGGAGATGTGGAAGGACTGCCGGGATACTACGGAGTGTACCGGGAAACTGACATAGAGTCGATTCATCCGGAGAAATGGCTGAGGAAAATGCTCGAAATCCAGAAGAACGGGCTCGGTCTGCACAGGGCCGAGTCCGGATATCCGTACGGTACTTGTCTTTGGGCCGGTGTCATTCCGAAAGGAGGGAATCCCATAGCGAAGGGGTGGTGGCCTTACGAGCAGTCAGGATACATTGTGGATGGTCTGTACAGATGCGGAATCTTTCTCGGGGACAGTACCTTGACGGAACTTGGAGAAAGCAATGTCCGTTATATCCTCGATCATCCACGGGCTAACGGGATGTTGGGCCCGGATGTGCTCGGAGTTAACCAGTGGGCCTTTTCCGTATTTGCCAGAACACTTTACGCATACTATGACAAAATCGGGGACGAGAGGATACCGCAGATGTTGAAAAATCATTTTGCTGCTCTTCCTGACACCTTGACCAATAGACAGACATGCATCGTGGAGGTCATGTGCAAGGCTTATGAATATACTGGTGATACTTCGATTTTGGCTCATGCCGAGAGAATTTGGGATATTTTCAGCATGCAGGGTACTGCCGACAATGAATTTTTCAAATATGAAGATATGACAGGTGCAGCGCCGATTGCCGTTCACGGTGTGACTGCTGCCGAGGTGGGAAAACAGCCGGTACTGCTGTATCTGTACACCGGAGACGAGAGATACCTGAAAGCCGCGGAAGGATTCTTTTCTTCCGTGGAAACGAGAAACGAACTGGTGGATGGTATCCCGGCATCCTACGAGCAGTTGCACCCTAAATTCCCAGAGGCGCTTCACGAGACCTGTGACGTCAGCGATTTCTTGTGGAGTTACGGCTACATGCTCATGGCTACGGGAGACGTGAAATGGGCAGACAAGATGGAAGCAGCCATGTACAATGCGGCTCTCGGTGCGGTGAGCAAGGATTTCAGGTCCCTCCAGTATTTTTCGTCTCCGAACCAGCTTGTAGCCACGCATTGCAGCTCGATAGCTCCGTATGGAGAGGCAGGTGCGGCAAGACAGGCTTACAGACCGGGTTTCGATACGGAATGCTGCTCAGGTAATGTACATCGGATGTTCCCGAACTACATTTCGAGAATGTGGATGACCGATGCTGACGGCGGTATTGTCGCTGCCTTGTACGGACCGTCTTCATTCAGTACGGAAATAGACGGCAGGAAGGTGACTGTCAGACAGATTACTGATTACCCGTTCTCGGGGGAGATAAAATTCCGTTTCGATGTCGAATCGCCGGTAAACTGCCCGTTCTCGTGCAGGGTGCCCCTGTGGGCTGAAGGCGCTTCCGTTTCGGTCTGTGGCGGCGAAGCCGAAAACATTGCCGCAGGCACTTTCTTCAAGACTGTTCGCAAATTCAGGGACGGCGATACCATTGTGCTGTCGCTTCCGATGTCTCCGAGAATCCTGCGTTCCTATCCGGGCGCGGTAAGCGTCATGAGGGGGCCGCTGCTTTACACTCCTGTCATCAAGGAAAATGCAAGGAAGGTCGTGGACGGATTCAAGACTTCGGAAGATTTTCCGGCATATGACATCACGGCTGCGTCTGCATGGAACTATGCCCTGCCTGCCGATGCGGAGATTTCGGTCGAAAGCCGGAAATCTGACATTTATCCATGGCTTCCGGAAAATACTCCGATACGGTTGAAAGTCAAAGCTTACAGGGTGCCGTCGTGGAAGATGATCGGCAAGTCTACGCCTGCCCTGCCGGAGCCCGGATTTGCTGTGGAGGAAACTCCGGTGGAGATAGAAATGATACCGTCCGGATGTACCAGAATCCGTATGACCGCACTCCCGGAGAAAGTACAGGACGCGCCGGTTGTGCAGAGATAAGGTGCGGAGGGTGAATATAAGATGAAACATGCCATGAAGAGAAGTATAGCCGCCATATTGCTGCTTCTGTCGTCCGCAACCGTTTTTGCGGCTGCTGGAAATGATATTCCCGGGATTTTGTTTCTTGGGGAGGACTTCCCTCAGGAAAAAGCGGCAGCAGTGGAGAAGCAGATTTCCGACTCGTTCGGCATATTGGATATTTGCCCCGGACCGGAAGTGAAGTATGTCCATGTAAACGGTGTTTCGGAAGCTGCGGACACTTTCCTTTCCCTTGAGGGCCATGGAATTCTCCTGATGCAGTGCAGCGATGCCGGGGAAAATCTCCGGATTTGCCGCAGAATCGAAAGGACGGCGGACAGGAGGGGCGTGGATGTCCTCTGGTTTGACAGGGACGGAGGCGCCGTTGCCGGAGCCGGCTGTGATTATGCCGACTATGAAGGCTTCTGTTCGCAGCTGAAAGAGCATGACTGGAAAAGATGCCTTTCATATGTTGCCGAGGCTTCGGCACAGTGGTGGACGGGAATTGCCGGAGGCAATGAAAAAATATTGCGCGTCCCGTTGTGGGACGATACGGATGCCATCCCCGACTATATTTATGAAGGGCCTGAGTATCTGAACAATATAGCGAGGATAGACAGGATTTCCGAGCCGGAACTCGAGGTTTTCCTCCCGCTGCAGACGGAAACTGCGCCGGCGGTGGTGTTTTTCCCGGGAGGAGGGCTGAGCTACACGGGATTTCTCAGAAACGCGCGGGAGCTCGCGGAGCTGATGGTGCCGCAGGGAGTCGCCGTAATCGGTGTCAAATACCGGGTGAAAAAGGGCCTGGAAGTGGCTGCGGAGGATGCTGAACGGGCTGTCAGGCTCGTCAGGGCCAGGGCGGAGGAGTGGAACATAGATCCTGACGCCATAGGAGTGGCCGGGCAGTCTGCCGGCGCCCTGATTGTCCTGAATCTGGCGGCCGGATGGACAGAAGGTGAGCCCGGGGCTGCCGACAGTGTGGAGAGGCTCTCTTCCCGTCCTGACTTTGCAGTGCCGCTTACGAGCTGGTACTACGGCAGGACTGAATGCCCGTTCGAGTACGGCAGCGATACCCCGCCATTTTTCATACGGCATGCGGAAAATGACAGCGGCTACAAGTTCGCCCTTAGCGTCAGGGACGCCTTGATACGTGCAGGCGTTCCCCTCGACTGGAAAACGGTGCCGGACGGCGGACACGGCGCGTTTGAAATCACGGAAGACGGGCTCGGCCATGGCTGGTATTCCGAACTTCTCGAATGGATGGAGAAACAGGGCTTTCTGAAACATCCGCTTGTGGAAAATAAAAATTAACATTGATTATATATGACAGTGAAGAAAAATCTGATGATGTTCTCCATGGCTGCGATCTGCTGCCTGACATCGTGCGAAAACAATCAGCGTAACGGTGCCTTGTATCTGGATGAATCCGCACCGATTGATTCCAGGGTCGAAGACATTCTGGACCGTCTGACACTCGAGGAAAAAGTGGCATTGTGCCATGCACAGTCTAAATTCAGTTCTCCGGGCGTCCAGCGACTCGGCGTGCCTGAACTCTGGATGAACGACGGGCCTTTCGGGGTCAGAAGCGAGGTCCTGTACAACAGCTGGACCAAGGCCGATACCAACAACGATTCCTGTACGGCCTTTCCTGCCCTGACCGTCTTAGCTTCGAGCTGGGATACGCAGCTTGCCGCCAAATACGGGCAGGCGCTGAGCGAAGAGGCGAATTATCGTGAAAAGGACGTGCAGCTCGCTCCGGGTATCAACATATTCAGGACGCCTCTGAACGGACGGAATTTCGAATACATGGGAGAAGACCCGTTCCTCGTATCGAAGATGGCCGTGCCTTACATCAGGGCAATACAGGACAACGGAGTGGCTGTATGCGTGAAGCATTTCGCCCTGAACAATCAGGAATATCTCCGCGATACCATCAATGTGGAAGTGTCCGACAGAGCCCTGAGAGAGATTTATCTTCCTGCATTCCGTGCAGCCGTACAGGAAGGAGGGGCGTGGTCCGTCATGGGCTCCTACAACAGATTCCGCGGACAGCATTGCACTCATCATGAGTATCTGATAAACGACATCCTGAAAGGCGAATGGGGTTTCGACGGAGTACTGATTTCCGATTGGAGCGCTACGAAAAATGCATATGAAGCTGCTATGAACGGTCTCGATCTCGAAATGGGAACACTCAAGCCGTACAACGATTATTATATGGCCGATTCTCTTCTGTATTTGGTGAGAAGCGGTAAGGTACCGGAGTCTGTAGTAAATGACAAGGCTAGGCGAATCCTCAAACTCAATCTCAGGACAGCCATGAACCGGAACAGACCGTGGGGCAGTTTCAATTCCCGGGAACATACCGACTTGGCACGCAGCATAGCCGAGCAGGGAATCGTCCTCCTGAAAAACGACGGCTCCCTCCTGCCGGTGGATACTGACAAATACAGGAAAATAGCCGTCATCGGGGAAAATGCCGTCAGGACCCACGCCAGCAACGGAGGTGCGGCTGCCCTGAAACCGAGATACGAAATCACCCCTCTCGAAGGCATACGCGCCCGTTTCGGAAATGAGAGCGAGATATCTTTCGCCAGGGGCTACTCCGCCTACAACTATTCACTGGAAGACGGGACTGTCTTACCTTCGCAGTATGACAATAAAAAACTTGCGGACGAGGCGGTGGAACTTGCATCCGAAAGCGATATGGTGATATTCGTCGGCGGACTGAATCACAACTGGCATCAGGACAGCGAAGGCTATGACAGGGATTCCTACGGACTTCCGTACGGACAGCCGGAACTTGTCGAAAGAATCATGGAAGTGAATGAAAACGTCGTCCTCGTCCTCGTGTCCGGCACGGCTGTCGATCTGAGATTTTCCGATGCCGTACCGGCAATAGTACAGGCATGGTACTGCGGCTCTGAATCGGGCAACGCCATAGCTTCCGTGCTTGCCGGTGACGTAAACCCTTCCGGAAAGCTCCCGATATCGTTCTATGCAGAACTGGAAGACTGCGGGGCTCATGCCTTCGGTCCGGAAACATACCCGGGAGTGGACAAGAACGTAACCTATACGGAGGGCATATATGTCGGCTACAGATGGCTGGAGAAGAAGAATGTCAAGCCGCTGTATGCGTTCGGACACGGACTCAGCTATACCGAGTTCGAGTACGGGGCGCCGTCAGTAAACAAGAAGACGGCCGGCAGGAATGACGTGGTGAAGGTTTCCTTCGATCTGACCAATACCGGGAAAATGGATGGCGCGGAAGTGTCCCAGGTTTATGTCTCGCAGGTGAATCCGTCGGTGGACAGGCCTGTAAAGGAACTGAAAGGCTTCGCAAAGACTTTCCTCAAGTCCGGCGAAACGGCTTCGGTGGAAATATCCCTTCCTGTCGGAGAATGGGCTTTCTGGGATGAAGCGTCCGACGGATGGAAATTAGAGCCTGGAGAGTATGTCATCAGCGTGGGTGCAGCTTCGGATGACATAAAACATACGTTGAATGTAACGGTAAAGTGAAACGGAGCAAATGAAAACGATAGTTGTTGGCATATTGGCGGCACTGCTGTGCTGCTCCATGGCGGCTCAGGATTACGTTATCCCTCTGTATGACGGGGAGGAAGCCGCCCGTATGGAAAAAGATGGCGATACCGTGCCTGAAATCGAAGTTTTCGTGCCGGACCGTCCGGGTCCGCAGGCCGTTCTCGTATGCCCGGGAGGCGGATACGGCGGATTGTCCTATCCTTCCGAAGGCCTTGCCGTGGCCCGGTGGATGAACATGCGCGGAATCACGGCCATAGTCCTCAAATACAGAATGCCTCATGGCCGCTGCGAAGTTCCGCTGCAGGATGTCACCCGGGCGATGTCGATATCAAGGGACCGTATTTCCGATTGGGTGAAAGGCAGGGCCGACATAGGAATCATGGGATTTTCCGCCGGAGGCCATCTGGCATCGACGGCCCTCGTGAATCTAAAGGGGCGTCTCAGACCGGATTTCGGCATTCTCGTGTACCCTGTCATTACCATGGATGCGCAGGTGACGCACGGGGGTTCAAGGGCTAATCTGCTGGGAAAACATCCGTCGGAGGAGTCTGTGGCCAGATTTTCTTCCGAGCTTCATGTGACACCGGATACTCCTCCCGTGCTGCTTTTCCATTGCACCGACGATCCGGCGGTGAAACCTGAAAATTCCATTTTGTTCTATGAGGCCCTGAAGAAGAACGGAGTGCCTGCCGAACTTCACATATTCGACAAGGGCGGTCACAGCTGGGGCATTTCGAACATGGGATTCGCGTATTACGACGAGTATCATGAAATCATGGAAAGATGGCTGGCTGCACTCCGTCCGACAAACCCTGAAATCAGGGTGGCCTGTGTGGGAAACAGCATAACTTTCGGGGCCGGCCTGCAGAACAGGGACCGCGACAGCTATCCCGCAGTGCTCGGACAGATGCTCGGGAAAGGCTACAAGGTAGGGAATTTCGGAGTGAGCGGGACGACTTTGCTTTCCGCCGGTGACAATCCGTATATTGCTACCTCCGCTTACCGGCAGGTCTTCGAATTCAATCCCGATATCATTCTCATCAAGCTCGGAACGAATGATTCCAAGGGACAGAACTGGAAACACAAGGCGGATTTCGAAAAGGACTACCAGGCTCTGATAGATACTCTCCGGACCATAAGGACAAATCTGAGAATCCTCCTTTGCCTGCCTGCGGCGTCCTATGTCAACGGCTCCATAAAGGATAGTGTCATCGTTCACGGGGTCATCCCGCGGATTCGCACGGTGGCCGAACGCAACGGGCTGGAAATAGTGGACATGCACTCCGTGACAAGCGGCAGGCCGGAGCTTTTCCCGGACAAGCTGCATCCGAACAGGGAAGGGGCGCTGGCCTTGGCGAAGGCTGCGTACGGGGCTGTCACCGGAAAAGACAAGGATTTCGCCCTGCAGGACTTTCCCGGCATCAAATCCAAATGGAACGGGTATGACAAGTACGACTTCGAATTCAACGGGCGGAGCGCGACCATAGTGGCTCCGGACACCCCTCTGCCAGGGAAACCGTGGATATGGAGACCTGCATTTTTCGGAGCTTTCCCGGCTGTCGACATTGCCATGCTCTCCCTCGGCTACTATGTCGTGCACTATGATCTGGCATTCCTTTACGGCAGTCCGCGTTCTCAGAAGCTCGGGGACGACTTCTACAATGCAATGCTAAAATATTACGGCTTTTCGGAAAAGGTGATATTGGAAGGCTTCAGCAGGGGCGGACTTTTCGCGGTGAACTGGGCTGCGGAAAACAGCGACAAGGTGTCCTGCATTTATCTCGATGCTCCGGTCTGCGACATCAGCAGCTGGCCGGGGGAAAAGAGAAAGGACCTTTGGAATGAATTTCTTGCCGAGTGGAACATAAGCGGAAAGGAAGCGAAGAATTTCAAGGAAAATCCGATAGATCATCTCAAGCCTCTTGCAGAGGCCGGAATCCCGATAATAGGTGTGGCCGGAGACAGTGACAGGACTGTCCCTTACGAGGATAACCTTGAGGTCCTGGCGGAAAAATACAGGAAGATGGGAGGCAGGATAGAAGTTATCGTCAAGAAGGGCTGCGACCATCATCCGCACAGCCTGGAGGCCCCTGCACCGATAATCCGGTTTATATTGGACAATACGTTAAAGTAACGTGAGTTCGATGAATTTTAATTTATTGAAAATCATCGAACTTCCGCTGAGGAGCAGGACGTAGTCCTGCGACGGGCTCCCGGCGAGGTCGGGAGCGTTTCATGAGAATGTCCGGTGGACATTCGAAAGCGAGCAGAATATGGGGGTGGCGCCCCTTGAAAAGTCGCGAACGTTTTATGAGAATGTCCGGTGGACATTCGAAAGTGAGCAGGGGCGCTACAGCGACTGGGGTTTAAGAAAATTGGATTTCGAAGAAATCCTTA
>CALUQC010000115.1 GCA_944322805.1 uncultured Bacteroidales bacterium
CGATTCCGACGATGATGCTCCTGCTCCTGTATGTGATGGACATCACGGATTTTTCCACTGAAGGCGAAGTAAAGCTGCTCAAGTACGCGCACATGCTCGAAATCGCCATCAGGCCGGAGGAGCAAGCGGTGCCGGATGATGTCCTGTTCATAAATATCAGCTACGACAAGGAACTCGTCCCCGTTTATGACGAATACGGAATGCCTATGGGCAATATCGATGTCACGGACATGGAAAAGCTATGGAAACTCCTGTGCGCGGCGGAAAGGAACGGCAGCTACAAATACATTCTGCTGGATATTTTTTTTGAAAAGGGGTACCGGACGGAATATGACTCGCTCCTGTTCGACAAGATAGCCTCCATGCCGCGCATCATCATTCCCAAACACCGGGATGGAGAACTGGACGACAGCATTCTGACAGCAAAGGCGGCATATGCCGACTACAGGTCCGACATCGAAGAATCGGGATTCATCAAGTATCCGCTGTTCATCCGCAACGAGCCGACGCTTGCCACCGCAATGTATGAAACATGTTCAGGGCATGAGATGAAAATCCGGAGGCTTTATGCCACAGACAAAAAAAACTGATTCACAAGTCCTTGTTCCCGACACTGGAATTGTCCGGAATCCCTGCATACGGCTTTCGACATACTTATCGTGGCGACGCTGTTCGAACTGATGAAACAGCTGCAATCTCATGCTACCGGTACTTTCGGCCTTCGTCGAGCATCCCGAGATAAGAAGAATACCTCTCGGGACTGATAGTGCCGGCTTCAACGGCAGCCTTTACCGCACAGCCCGGCTCATGCGTATGGGTGCACGGGGTGAATCTGCAATTTTCCGAAGCCTTAAGCATCTCCGGGAAATACAGGGCAATCTCTTCCGGCCTTATATCCACGAGTCCGAAGCCGCGGATACCCGGAGTATCGATTATGAATCCTCCTGTGGCGAGCCTGTACATCTCGTAGAAAGTGGTAGTATGACGCCCCTGCATGTGAGCTTGGGAAATTTCACCTATTTTCAAGTCAATGGCAGGATCCAAGGCCTTTATAAGCGAAGACTTGCCCACTCCCGAAACCCCTGAAAAAAGGGAAACTGCGCCGTCGCACTCCTTTCTCAGCAAAGCAATGCCCTCCCCCGTCAGGGCCGAGACTTCAAGCACCCCGTACCCCGCGCTTCCGTAGATATGATGAAATGCGTCAAGCTGTTCCCTGTAAGCGTCCCTGAACAGGTCGATTTTGTTCAGGACAATGACAGGATGGACATTGTAGACCTCGCAAGTAAGCAGTATCCTGTCTAAAAAAGGGAGTTTCACCTCGGGAAAATCGAGAGTAGCCACGATGAAAGCCTTGTCTATGTTCGCGGCAATGATATGGGCCTGACGCGAAAGATTGGCGGATTTCCGGATGACATAGTTTTTCCTTTCCTCCACGGAAAGTATGACCGCCGGATTCTCCACGGTAGGCGTCCCTGCATCCGTTTCGTACACCACCCTGTCCCCTACGGCCACCGGATTCGTGACGGAACTGCCTTTCAACCGTATCCTGCCTCTCAGGACTGCCGGGAAAAGGTCCCACTCGGGAAGACAGGCAAGCAGATAATGGCTGCCCGTATGCTTGACTACCGTAGCTGTTTTCCTCATGCGGAAAAAATTAAAACAAGGTCAATTCCGTATCTCCTGACAGTTCCGGTCCTTCATCCTGCACTTCCGGCTCCGGAACATTCTCCGGCACGTCGTCTTCCGGCTTGTGCAGCGGCTCCGTAAATCTCACGCTCAGGACGTCGTACTGACTGACTTTCTTTCCCTTGGCCTGGATACCCTTCTTGCCGATGAATTCTTCGACATCGATAAGTTCCGGCGCCCTGTGAGCATATTTCCCGCCGAAAGTAACCTCTATCCGGGGATGCCTGTCGCCGCTCACGGCTACCAGATACGAGCCTTTCCCGGAGGAAATGAAGGAAACCGGCGTATTGTCGCTGTATTCGAACGAAAATCTCTTGACATAGAAACATTTCTGCTGCCCGTCATAATAGACGGCAGTAAAGGTTTTCCCGATTTCAGATTTCTCGAGGATAAGCAATTCCCCCTGATACCTGTTGCTCAGGTCATACGAGGTCGTATAATATGTACCGTCCTTGAATACGGCCAATATATGGTCGTCGCTTCCGAATTGTCCGAGATATTTTCCTCTTCCGTCTTCATTGAGGCGGTTTATATCCTCGTCAAACCACAAGTCCTTTCCTCCGATAGTCGATACGCCCTTGGATTTCAGCATTATACGCTGGACAGGATTCTTCGTCACCAGATTTCCCCGGGCAGAACGGCCCTTGATGGCCAGTTTTGCGAAATCGTATTCATCCACTAACTTTTTCAGTTTTGGACGCGGTCTGAGATAAATCCTTACGGTCTCGGCCTCGCCGTTTCCGTTTGCCGTAAACCAAAGGATTTTGGAGCCCGGAGTCCCCTGTGTGATGTCATACTCCTTGTCTCTCGTAATACTCGTGACGGCGAATCTTTTGGCATAGGCCAGACCTCCCTTTCCGTCACGGTAAATGACATTGTATATCGTCCTCTGATCGTTCCTGTCGAAAAGCCCCGCATAGAGGATGTCCTGCCCGAAAAATGCCTTGTCACTGACTTTCGTCACGACATACTTTCCGTCCCTGCGTATGACTATGATTTCGGAAAGATCCGAGCAGTCGCAGACGAATTCGGCATTGTCCTCCTTTTTAAGGCCCGTTCCGACGAAGCCTTCGGCCTTGTTCACATACAGTTTGGCATTGTTGTTCACGACCCTTGTCGCCGCTATCGTCTCGAAACTGGTTATTTCGGTAAGCCTCGGCCAGTCCTTCCCGTATTTTTTCTTGAGATTGAGGAAATAATTCACCGTAAATTCGGTCAGGTGCTCCAGGTGGTTTTTCACCTCGTCTATTTCATCCTCTATCCCTTTCAGTTTCTCGTCCAAAGCCTTGATGTCGAACTTGGAGATTTTCCGGATAGGCTTTTCCACAAGTTTCAGGATATCATCCATCGTGATTTCCCTCAGCACCTGCGGCTGGTATTTCTTCATCTCGGAAAAAGTCTCGTCGAGCTGTTCCTCCCAGCTTGCGGAATCCTTCTTTTCCAGTATCCTGTATATCTCGTTTTCGAAATATATCCGCTCTAACGAGCCGTAGTGCCATTCCTCGTTCAGTTCCCCGAGACGTATCTGCAATTCCCTGCCGAGCAATGTCTTGGTGTGTTCAGTATTGTACCGCAGGACCTCCTCCACATCGAGGAACTGTGGCTTGTTGTCCACAATCACGCATGTATTCGGCGAAATGGACACTTCGCAGTCCGTAAACGCATACAGAGCATCTATGGTCTTGTCCGGAGACACATCGTTCGGGAGATGGATGACGATATTGGCCTGAGTAGTAGTCAGGTCATCGATTTTCCGTATCTTGATCTTGCCGTTGTCCTTGGCCTTCATCACGGAATCTATGACGGCATGGGTAGTCTTCCCGAACGGTATTTCGGTAATGGCAATAGTGTTTTTGTCTATTTTCTCGATCCTGGCACGGACTTTCACCACACCTCCGCGCCGGCCCTTGTTGTACTTCGAGCAGTCGGCATAGCCTCCCGTCGGAAAATCAGGATAAAGTTCGAATTCCCCGCCTCTGAGAATAGCGACAGAAGCGTCGAGCAGTTCATTGAAATTATGGGGCAATATCTTGGATGCCAGCCCCACCGCAATGCCTTCCGCTCCCTGTGCCAGCAGCAGGGGGAACTTTACAGGCAAGTCTATCGGTTCCTGATTCTTGCCGTCGTAGGAGTTCATCCACTCGGTGATTTTCGGGTTGAACATCACCTCCTTGGCGAATCTGGTCAGCCGGCCTTCGATGTATCGGCCTGCCGCATTTGAATCCCCGGTGATGATGTTGCCCCAGTTTCCCTGGCAGTCCACGAGCAGATTCTTCTGTCCGATCTGGACAAGGGCCCCGAGGATGGAGGAATCGCCATGCGGGTGCAGCTTCATGGCCTCTCCGACTATGGTGGCGACTTTCGTATATGTCCCGTCATCGATTTTGAACATCGTATGAAGGACCCTTCTCTGGACAGGTTTAAGTCCGTCATCTATATGAGGGACGGCCCTCTGGAGTATGACATAGGAGGAGTAGTCGAGAAACCACTCCTTGAACATGCCGGAAAGCCTGTACTTGCGGCTGTTGTCGTTCAGCAATTTGTCATATTTCCCCGATGACTCCCCGTCTTCCGTTATTTCAAGATCGTCATCATCGATTTCGTCGGGTCTGTTGTCCTGTCCTTCATCCATAATTTATCCTTCGTAGCCGAATTTACGCAATTCTTTTCTGTTTTCCCTCCAATCCGGATCAACTTTCACGAAAATATTGAGATAAACCTTTTTCTGAAAGAAATCCTCCATGTCCAAACGGGCCTTGGTCCCGACCTTCTTCAATGTCTGGCCGCCCTTTCCTATGATGATTCCTTTCTGGGAATCCCGCATCACATATATCACGGCACTGATATCGTACCGTTCCTCCCCTTCATGGAAACTTTCTATGACCACCTCGCAGCTGTACGGAATCTCCTGGCTGTAATACAGGAATATCTTCTCCCGGATGATTTCGGATGCGAAAAACCTCAGATTCCTGTCCGTAAATACATCCTTGTCGAACCAGGCCGGAGCTTCCGGAAGATGTCCGACAATGGCGTCGAAGATATTCTCGAGATTGAACTTCTCCTTGGCTGATGCGGGAAATATGACAGCCTTCGGCAACTGTTCCTGCCACCACTGCATAAGCCTCATGACATGGTCCTGCGTGCTGATATCTATCTTGTTGACAACAAGAATGACCGGGCAGTCCACCTCCCGGAGTTTCCCGACATACTCGGCATTCTTGTCGCTTTTTTCCACAACGTCAGTCACATACAGGATAATGTCGGCATCGCCTATGGCAGTGTCCACGAAATTCATCATGTTCTGCTGCAGCCGGTAATTCGGTTTCAGAATCCCCGGAGTGTCGGAATATACTATCTGGTAATCCTCGCCGTTCACTATCCCCATGATCCTGTGCCTGGTAGTCTGTGCCTTGGCAGTGACTATGGACAGTTTTTCTCCGACAAGCGCATTCATGAGAGTGGACTTGCCGACATTCGGATTGCCTATGATATTCACGAATCCGGAGCGATGTTTTCTGTGTTCCGACATGCCTTTCCGCTATTGAAATGACCCCATTTTCAAGATATTGACCTCTCCTTCCGAAAGATATCTCCACTGGCCTTTCTTAAGGCCCTTTTTCGTGAGTCCGGCGAAATAAACCCTGTCGAGAGCCTTCACTTCATAGCCGAGGGATTCGAAAATCCTCCTGACAATCCTGTTCTTTCCGGAATGTATCTCGATACCGAGCTTCCTGTGATCGTCATCGTCGATATATTCGAGTTCATCCGCAGCGATCTCGCCGTCCGTCAGCATCACGCCTGCAAGTATCCGTTCGTAATCGTCCCTGGACAGTTCCCTGTTCAGCGTCACCTGATATATTTTCTTCTTGTTGAATGAAGGATGCGTGAGTTTTTCCGACATCTCCCCGTCATTGGTGAACATCAGCACGCCGGTGGTGTTCTTGTCTAACCTTCCCACGGAAAATACCCTCGACTTGCAGCCTTTCAGCAGATCCATGACAGTCTTTTCAGCATGCGGATCGCTCGTCGTGGTCACGAAGCCCTTCGGCTTGTTCATCACGATATAGACCTTTTTCTCGCCCTTGATTCTCTCTCCGTTAAAACGGACATCGTCCGTATTGACATTGATTTTGGTGCCCAGCTCCGTCACGACGCTGCCGTTCACGGTCACCACTCCTGCGAGAATGAAATTGTCCGCTTCCCTTCTGGAGCAGATTCCGGAATTGGAGATGAACTTGTTGAGCCTTACCTCCTCCTTTACAGGTACCGGAGTGTAATCGAAATCCGACATCGCCTCTTCCGCCAGCTTTTTCTTCCGGTCAATCATCCTGTTGATTCCGGTCTGGGCCGCCGTAGCAGCCACCGGTTTCCTTGCAAACGGTTTTGCACCCGGTTTCCTGCCCGGCTGCGGCCTTCCATGCTGTCCTGCCGCACCTGCCGGACGCCGGCTGTTCCCGTACGGCCTGCGCTCCTGATCCTGTGGGGCGAAATATCTGTTGCGCGGAGCGGGACCTCTTCTTTCCCTTTCGCCGAATCCGAATCCTCCGCGGCGTTCTCCGTATTCTCTCTGACCTGCGGAACTGCGGTTTACGGATGTTTCATCATATTCCTGATAACCGGGACGTTTCCTTACCGGCGCATATCTTCTTTCCTCGTTCGAAGAATACATCCTTTCCACATTCGGCCGGCCTATTCTCGGCCTTTTCGGCCTTGGTGCCGGTCTTGTCTCGTCATTGGCATAACTGCCGAATCCTCTGCTGCCGTACTCCCTACGGTCGTCTCTCGTTCTGCGGACATATCCGCCTTTGCTGTTGTTTTCCATTGTTTTCGTGCCTCGCGGCAATAAAATTAAAATTACTGTAACTTGAATATGTATGTTATGGTACCGGCCTGCTGAGGAGGAGCGTCAGCCTTGACATTGAACTGCGTATTCAACGCGGCCTTTCTCGCAGACTCCCACAGAGTCTTGTCCGATACCGTCGTTCCTGTCCCTCCCGGGACAGCACTTGTCACGTTTCCATGCCTGTCTACAAGTATGTCTACCACTACCGTGCCCCCTTTCTGCACGGAATATGCCGGTTTCGGCAAGGTGCCTACCACCGTACGGCCTTTCAGCCTCGCATTGGGCTCGCCGGATTTTCTTCCGGTCATGGTATTTCCGAGGGCGTGTCCGGCTTTCAGCCTGTCTCCCGCCCTGTCAGCGGTCTGAGGTGCAAGAGTATCCTTTTCCGTGTCGTTGTCGGCAGCATGGAAAAGGGCCCTCCTGTTTATTTCCGGCTTTCTCGGAGGCTCGGGCACCTCGACATCCCCGCTTTCATCCACGGTCGCCTCGGGAGCTTCGTTCGCCTTCGTCCCCTCGAGCTGTGCCTCCGACTTCTGCACCAGGTTGAGTTCCTCCTCCGGCCTGGCATCCGCTGCACGCGGCTGTGTCCCGTCGATGACCTGCTCCGGAATCTCTATTTCAGGCTCCGCCTCCATGAATTCTACCAGTATCGACTGCTCCGGAGGTGGAGGATAGAGATATTTCAGCCCGCAGGTAATGCAGATGACAGCCAACAGGATATGCATCACAGCGGCAAGGACGACTCCTGCTACTGTGGATTTCCGCTCCCGGCGGACACGTTCCTGCTCGTATAATTTAGCCATCTATTATTCCGGCGAAGTTGCTAAAATGACCTTATAGTGATTTCTTTTGGCAATATTCATAATTTTCACCACCTCTCCGACAGGGACAGTCTCGTCGGAATATATGGAAAAGGTAGGGTCCTCCTCCGTCATCAGCAATTCGTTCAGCTTTTCCTCGATCTGATCGAATCTGACAGGAATCCGATCGCCGTTGATATGATAAGTCATTGTATTGGACTCCTGGTAATGCTTGATGGATACGCTCACCGTAGCCTTGGCCGACACCTGCCCCGTACTCTTCGGAAGCAGGAGCTTAAGCGCGTTCGGATTCACGAGAGTGGAAGTCACCAGGAAGAAAATCAGCAGCAGGAACACGATGTCCGTCATGGAAGACATCGAGAACTCGGAAAGGACTTTGGTATTTCGTTTTATGGCCATGGCTATTCCTCTGCCTCCTGAGGTTTGTTCCCGGCATTTTCTTCGTTGAGAATATCAAGGAAGTCTATGGTATTGCTTTCCATCATAAACACCAGATCCGAGATTCGCGAAGTAAGGTAATTGTATCCGAAATATGCGAGGATACCCACAATCAGACCGCCGACAGTCGTGACCATGGCCGTGTAGATACCTCCGGAAAGAAGTGTGATATCGATATTGTTCCCGGCATTCGCCATGTTGAAAAAGGCCTGGATCATACCCATCACGGTACCGAGGAAACCTATCATCGGAGCGCCTCCGGCAATGGTCGCAAGCATCGGCAGCCCCTTTTCGAGCCGCGCCACTTCCACGTTTCCCACATTTTCGACCACTGTCTGGATGTCCTGCAGCGGCCTTCCTATCCTCTCGATTCCCTTTTCGACAAGCCTCGCTACCGGAGAATCGTATCTCTGGCAAAGTCCGGCCGCCGACTTTATCTTCCCTTCGTGAATCATTTCATGGATGTTTTTCATGAAATATTTGTCTATCGTGCCGGCCTTTCTTATCATCCACCACTTTTTGCCGAAAATATAGATGGCCACAATGGAAAGTGCCAGAAGCACCAGCATCAGCCATCCTCCCTTTGCGGCCAGCTGCAGCAAAGAATAACTTACTACTTCCTGCTCGGGAAGCGTCCCGACGGTCGTTCCGGCATCTCCGGCAACCTGCAATAAACTGAACAACATAGTTTCCGCGTCTTAACGACGAATTTATTGTTAAACCTCGATTACGTCTGTCAAACAGTCCGCAAAAATAGCAAAAAAATCGAAACCGCATTGTCCCGCTCGCAACTTCTTTGAAACTTCTCAGTCTCCGGAGCCCGTCATTGAATATTTTCTCTTTCCGGACATTTTTTCCGATAAAAACTCCTATATTTAGGGATTTTTGAGCCAATTCTAAGAAACTTCGGGTATCATGTCTGAATTCATTACCATTACGGGATTTATGGGCTGCGGGAAAAGCCGGGTAGGAGCAATGCTGGCGGAAAGACTCGGCTGCCGGCTGATCGATTTGGACAGGTATATCGAGGAAAAATGCGGCAGGTCTATTCCGGAGATATTCGAATCCGAAGGAGAAGCGACGTTCAGGAATATGGAAGAACAGGCTCTGAGGGAGATTCTCGGAAAAGATGGTGTCCTCCGGACAATAATTTCTCTCGGAGGGGGGACCGTGACCGCTCCGGGGTGCGCTTCCTTGGTAAAAAACGGGACTTTCTGCATTTATCTCAGGGCAGAAACAGACACTCTCGTGAAAAATCTGCAGCACGACTTCGAATCGAGACCGATGCTGGGAAAACCCGGAACTACGACTGATCTCCGGTCCCGGATAGAAGAACTGATGGCCCGCCGCAGCGCAGTCTACGAATCCGTTGCAAGCCTCATCATAGACATCGACAGCCTGTCTTTCGAAGCCGTAGCAGCCAAAATCATGGCTTCGGCCTTCCGTAAATGACCGAAGTCCGGGCCCGCCGCAACGCCGCAGTGCGCCCGTTTTCAAGCATGACAGCCCCGGCCGGTCGTCAAAACTGGTGCAATGCAAGGCCGCAAGGGCAAGGACAAGGGAGTTTACTTCCGTAAATGACCGAAGTCCGGGCCCGCCGCAACGCCGCAGTGCGCCCGTTTTCACGACCGGCAGTCAAAAGAGATCTTCACGATCATGTATATCCTTAATCCTCAACTGTATATTCGCAATCCCCCTGTAATAATTCTCCACGATGGAATAGCAGATATCGATAGGATTTCCGTTCCTGATATGCTCGAAATGCTCAGCCTTGTTGAAGGCGATGGCGGATATGTGGCGGTACGGCTGGGACTCCTGGATGAGTTCGAGCTTGAGATGCCCTGCATCGGCCCCTACGCGACGGCCGTTGCCGTTGTCGTAGACGTTTTCCGTTAGGAAAACGGGGGCGGTATTGCCCGGGCCGAACGGCTGGAACTGCTTTAGGATGCGCACGAATTTTGGCGTAATCCTGTCAAAGTCGAGGAATGAATCCACGTGTATGACAGGAGTGAGCATTTCGCGGGTGATGTTCCTGCCGATGAATTCTTCGATGCGCCGGCAGAATTCGGGAAGGTTTTCTTCTTTCAAAGTCAGCCCTGCGGCATACAGATGCCCTCCGAAATTCTCCAGCAGATCCGAACAGCTTTCTATGGCGTCATACAGGTCGAAGCCGTGCACGCTGCGTGCAGATCCGGTAACAAGCCCGCTCACCTGGGATTTGGAAAAAACTACGGTAGGCTTGTAGAACGCCTCGACAAGACGGGATGCTACTATGCCTACCACGCCCTTGTGCCAGGTAGGGCTGTACACGATAGTGGCATTGCCTGACGACAGGCAGGCACCTGACTGCACCATTTCCAGTGCTTCACGGGTGATTTCCCTGTCGATGCTCTTGCGCTCGTTGTTGTATTTGTTGATTTCAGAGCCGATTCTTTCCGCCTCCGATTCATCCGTTGCCGTCAACAGCTCCACGGCCACTCTTCCGGATTCCATCCTGCCGGCCGCATTGATCCGGGGGCCGATCTTGAAGACTATGTCGTCTATGGTAACATGTCCAGGCTCGAGTCCTGAAAGGCGGATCATGGAATGCAGCCCCATCCTGGGATTCTCGTTGAGCCTTTTCAACCCGAAATGTGCCAGAATCCTGTTCTCTCCGACTACCGACACCAAGTCGGAGGCAATGCTGACCACCAGAAGGTCGAGGAGCGGAATCAGATTTTCGAAAGGAATTCCGTATTGGGCCGAATAGGCCTGGACCAGCTTGAATCCTACGCCGCATCCTGACAGATCATCGAACGGATAACCGCAGTTTTCGATTTTGGGATCGAGTACGGCGGCCGCATCGGGAATTTCGTTTTCAGGAAGATGATGGTCGCAGATAATGATGTCTATCCCCTTCCCCTTGGCGTAATCCACTTTGTCATTGGCCTTTATGCCGCAGTCGAGAGTAATGATAAGGCCGAATCCGTGCTCGGCCGCCCAGTCTATGCCCTGGAATGAAACCCCGTAACCTTCATCGTATCTGTCTGGGATGTAAAAGTCCACCGCAGGCGTGATGCCTTTCAGAAAAGAATATACAAGGGCTACCGCAGTGGTCCCGTCCACATCGTAGTCGCCGTACACGAGTATTGGAGTGGACTCTTCGACCGCCCGCCGTATCCGCGTCACGGCCTTGTCCATGTCTTTCATTAGGAAGGGATCATGCAGGTATCCGAGGTCCGGACGAAAGAATGCGCGGGCCTGCTGGAATGTAGTGATGCCGCGCTGGACAAGAAGTTTCGCGAGGACAGGATCTATGCCGAGTTCGGATGTCAGCCGTGAGACTGTCTCGGTGTCCGCCGCGTCTTTTATTATCCATTTTCTTTCTTTTACCATAATATTAACGTCAGTTCGACGAATTTATGTTGTTCAGGACCAGGGAATTCGTCGAACAGTCGTTAAAGGATTTCTTCGAAATCCTAATTTCTTAATCCCCAGTCGCTGTGGCGACAGCCCCTTTTCAAGGGGCGCCACCCCCTACCGCCCCCTCGCCGGGGGCCCGTCGCAGAACTTGTTCTGCTCCTCAGCGGAAGTTCGATGATTTCATTT
>CALUQC010000116.1 GCA_944322805.1 uncultured Bacteroidales bacterium
CAAGTTCGTTTTCTATTGTCACAACTTACAAAATTATCCAATAATTTCCATCAGTCAAAGTTTTTTTATATGATTATCCGCAAAATAAGCCCGGGCGGCGCATAGGGCACAGGGATACAACCCCTTACGGGGTCAACAGTGCCCTCTGTCGCCGCCGCAGACCCAGACTCCACATCACACCCCGGCCCTTCCCTGTCATTCGAGCGGAGTTGCAGCCGAAGTACGCCCCACCATTTCCAAGGCGCCGACCTCTCCCTGTCATCATGGAGGGAAGGCTTCGGTCGAGAGGACAGGGAGTACCCCAACTTGTCATGTCGAGCTTGTCGAGACATCTGTCGTTCGTTGGATGTACTATAAGCAGATCTCTCGACTTCGCCTGCGGCTCCGCTCGAGATGACATGGTGGGATGACAAGGGGAGGGGGTGGCGGAAGAGGGGAAATCCCTTTTCCGCCACCCCCTCCGGTGTTCGTGCAATATATGTTATAGGCAGAATTTGCGTTTGAATGTACGTTACTCGGCTGACACGCCTTCGGCGGCCTCTGTGGCGGCGATCATTTCATTGATGTCGGTCAAACGATGGAAGAAGCCTATCCAGTACACCTTGTACTCCGGGTTGGCCACAGTCTCGCCCTCCGGCACATTCGAGACTTTCAGGTCCGCGACCTTGAACGTGAAATTAGGGGTGATGGTCTGGCTTGCAAGAGTGTTCACATACCCGTTGTCACGGCCAAATTTCTTGAGCATGTCGAAATACAGGACTTCCACATTTTCGATTTTCGTGCCTTTCACTCCGGCCCATTTGTTGCTTCCGCCATTGTCATATCCACCCAGCATGGAAGAATCGAAAGTTATGTTTCCTCTCGCCACTGTCGCCCCGTCCGGCACGTCTATGTTCACCTGCCCGTCCGCATTGTCACGGACGACATGCTTCATGTCGGACATTATGGCCATATACCTGTATGTGCCGCAGTTGACGGTGAATTCCTCGGTATAGCGGATATTGGTCTGGAACTTATAGTCGACCTCTGAACTTATGTCTTTGTCATTCAGGTCTACGCTTGCCATTTTCACAACGGCATAGTTGGCATGGGTCTGTCCGTCTATGGAGCCGCCCTGCGCTTCCTGCTCGGCCTGCCACCCGCAATCTCCGTCATTTGCGGACCCGAATTTCCAGATGACCTGGTCGGCAACTATCTGATCTTCTTTCAGGTCTATTACAGGCATGTCGATGTATTTGCCTTCCGAAAGGTCCACGCCGCTTATCTTGCGCCTGAAAATGCTCGAATCCGCCTGTTCTATCCCGTTCAGCTTGATTTCAAGGGCTATATAACTGGCTGTCCCGGCTTCTGCGGCATCTACCGCCATGTAAATATCGAACGGTGCAGAAGACAGGTCGACAGGTGACGAGCCGTGCTGCGATGTATAGGATATGGTATATTTGGGAGAATTGTCGACGGATGCATTGGTGTTGTTCACGTGGAGCCGGACTTCACGGAGCTGTGTATCACCGGTCAGCGCAAAATGGACTATGGCCGCCTTTGTCCCGGATGCGGTAAAGGTAATCATGTCGTCATCTATCGAACTGCTTTTCAGAAGCACGGGGACAACGTCCGCATATTGCCGTCCCGGGACAGTCTGGCCATCCTCCAATGAGTACGACGAATAAGGATAGTAGGCGGCAGTCGGGCTGAATCCTTCCGGGAGCTCTCCGCCCAAAGTGGTTTCCTCACCCTCCGCTTTGACAACAGTGACTTTCTGGATGGTGCTCCCGTCAGTGAGGGCAATTTCGTCTCCATTGTCGAAATGCGCCGGAATCTTACCTGCGTCAGTGTCCGGCTCGCCGAAAGAGACCTTGGTGGAGGTGCCGTCGGCAATGACCGCCTTGAATTCACGGTACACAAGATTCGTTTCAGGAGCTGATATTTCTTCCTTGTTGCAGGCAGCCAATGCCATTGCTGCGAATGCAGCACATATAACAGTCTTTTTCATTTTCATGCAATTTTAAGATAAAACATCAGTCCCAGGTTTCATAGCCATAGTCCATGTCTTCTATTTCGGGAGACCCGGCAAAGCCGTTCTCCGCCTGTACGGAGACGACGTTGATTTCAGGGCTAAAATAAGCCTTCATTGGTTTTAGTTCTGTTTTTTTCATTGTAGTACGACTTTTTGTTATAACGTTATATGAAGTTTTCCTTTGCTATATAATCTTTCTATCGAGACGTGGCTGTGGCGAGGTGCAGGTCGGTTTGAGGGCACCATTTTCTGTGTGCCCGAAACCGACCTGCACCTCGCCCCTCCCCCCCCTACTGTCAGTCGCGATAGAAAAGAAGGGTCCCCCATCCGAGCTGATCAAACGTCGCACTCGTCTCCGACCCCTCATCATTGTTGTACCTGCTGTCTCCCGCACCGCAGTCCCCGGTCAGAACACCGTCGTTATTGCTGCGAAGCTGCTCCGCAAACCTTTTCGAATAGTAAAGCTGACCTTCGCTTACTCCCTTAGCCTTGTAATGGTTGTATATCAGATCCCAGCAAGGCCTGAGAGTCCCTCGTCCGTCAGAAGACACCGCAAGATGAGGCCCCTGCGTATGGCAGTTATTCCCACCAGGGCATCCGCAGCCTTCCGGACAATACTCGTAACGCGTAAACGGCATTGGCACCGAAGTATACGGCGTGCTGTTGTACATGGCCGTATATTCGAACATCGAAAGCACCAAATTGTCCTCCATCCCGAAGAAATCGAGTGCCTCACCCGTGCCAGCTACCTTGACATTGCCGGCCATCTGGCACAGTTCGGCGCAGACGGACGTCACAAGAGTGGCATGCCCCTGGTCACGGCCGCTTTCCATACACTGCGCAATCAGGGCCGTATTTCCGGCAGGATCTGCTACGGGCTCGTACGGAATCATGTTGTGAAGCGCTCCGCTGCCCTCGCCTTCACGGAAATTCCGGTAGACGAAATTCACCATCTTCACGTTTTCGGTATAGATGCCGATGGCCAGGATGGAAGCCAAGTTGCCGAGCTCCCAGTTCGACCAGTAGTGCAGGTCGCAGACATTGTCTCCGCCGTGCGTATCGATGAATTCATAGTTGATAGGATACCAGAGCGTAAGCAGCCAGGTCTTGAAAGCGTTCTGGTCGGCGACCTGCCAGCCTTCGTAATCGCGGAGAAGCTCGGCGGCATTGGCGAACTGATAGCCCTGGAAACCAGCGAGAAGGTTGAAGTTGGCATCGTTGGCCGTAATGGTGTGGCAGACATCAGCCCATTCGTTGAGGATATTTACTGCCTTGTTCGCATATCTCTCGTCACCGGAAATCTGGTATCTGAGGCCGAGCTGGAAGGCTGCGGCGGCATCGCGGCAGGCATTGAGGTAGTTCTCGCTCGAAACCCCTGTCCCTGTGACATCTCCGCGGACCAGGACAGGGACTGCCCTGGATTGATAATCCAACTGTGCATATTTGCTGTTGCAGAGCTGCAGCCAGCTTTGATATACAGGGTCGGTATCAGCTCCGGCAGGATCGGCTGTGTACTGCTGCACCTTTGCCCTGACCCTGTCGAAATCGGCTTTTGTGACGAGGGCTCCAGGATGCTGGAATTCGTATGATGCCGGATAGACGAAGTCGTCCTTTTCTTCCTCATTTACAGGAGTAAGATCGATTTCTCCTTCATAGAGGAAGTCGGTGCAGGCTCCCGCACAGAGGAGTACGGGAACTGCGACCAATATTGTTGTCAGTAATTTTTTCATCATATATCGGATTTATTTATGAGGGTAACCTTTACGAATTTCAGTTGTTGTAATCAATGCCTGATGCGGCAGACCATTCCTCGAGAAAAGCGTTCATGTCGGTTTCGTTGGCGAAAGTCTTGAACCAGAAGAACCTGTATGCGGCATCCTCAGCCGTGGCAGGTGTCTTGATATCCGCGTATTTCAGGGTAATGTAATTGAATCTCACTATTTCCGTCTCGGTAAAGTTCTGGTTAGCCGATTTGAATTTCTGGCTGATGAGATTGTATACCAAGATGGAGGAGCCGTCGGAGCATTTATACTTTTTTTGCCATTTGTTGTTGTCTCCGCCGAGATTTCCGCCGTATGTCTTAGATTCGTCCGTCAGACTTACGCCTGAGTTGCCGTCGATATTTATATTGCGGGAATATTTTTCTTCAAAATCATTCACATCGTCGATTTTTATACAGATGACAGGGTATTTCCCGGAAAGTATCATTCCGTCGTATTTCATGTCTGCACGTCCTTTGGAATCGTTGTCAAGATATGGGATTACTTTCAGATAATTCCCGTTTTCTCCTTCAGTCCACGTCGCCGACGCTCCGGAATCGACATGTTTGGTATCTAAGTACCAATGCCATCCGGATTTGTTTTCAAATACCTCGTCATAGTATCCTGCCGGGATATTGACGGTAAACGAGGCCGTTTTCTCATATCCTGTTTCCGGAGTGCCTTCTCCAGGACATACTGCTGTGATTTCGACTGTTCCGTATGTCTTGAAAGTCACTACGCCGTCGTCCACGGTCGCGATGTTCTCGTCGCTTGACTTCCAGTCGATGCGGGATTTGGTGCTGAGATCCGGCCACACTTCGTAGTCAACGGTCATGGAGCCTGCGGATATGGAGAATATGTCGTTTTCGCCCGGAGCATTGATAAATCTGATTCCGTCAGGGTCCACAGGGGTGATGATACGCACCTCGATGTCGGTGGAAGCAGGTTGTCCGTCAGGTACATAGTCGAGTGCAGTGGCGGTGACGGTGACGAATCCGATGGCTCCGGCCGTCATTATGCCCGTAGCAGCATCGATGACTGCTTCTCCGCCGTCTGTCTGTGCAGGTGCGACAGACCAGGTTACGCCTTTGAAAGTGGCATCGTCGGGCGTGACGACAGCAGAAAATTCTATTTCATCTCCGACATAGCAGAGATACGGGTCGCTGTCCTCGCGGTCGGCATTGATATCTTCGTCGAAAGCTCCGGAGGCCGCTATCGAAGCCGCCGGTACGGCTGCCGCGGATACTCGGACGGTAATGGATGCTGTAGCCACGGTGTTTATGGCTGCGGAGGTGATGGTCACTACGGCTGTGCCGGCTCCGACTGCTGTCAGAACGCCGGATTCATCGACAGTCACCACATCTTCATCGGAGGAGCTCCAGACCATTTCCGGAAAAGTCACATCGGAAAGGTCCTCCGGCACTGTGGAGTAGCCGAGCGTGACGGTTTCTCCGCCGACTACCATAGGGAGAAGTTCCACTCCGGTGCCGCCTTCACCGTCATCGGTATACAGTTTGGCTGCTGTCCTGTCGTCCAGGACAATGGTCACGGATTCCAGCACTTTCGCGGATTCCAGCGCCTCCGGGTTTTCTTCCGTGCATGCGAATGCGGGGAGCAGGAGGGCGGTGAGTGATAAGTATTTGAGTGTTTTATTCATTTTATTGATGCGTTATTTTATGTACAGATCTCTCGACTTCGCTCGAGATGACACTGTGCGGGTTTTTGTTCATGATGCCGCGCACGACGTGCGGATATGACGTGTGGTTTTTTAATAATATCGTGTACGACCCTGAGTGTGAGGCGGGGGCTCCGAGGGCACTGTTGACCGCCGGAGGCGGTTGTATTCCAGTGCCCGAGGAGCCGCCGCCGGCTATTCCCATCCCGGATTCTGTTTCAGCTCCGGATTCAGCTGCAGCTCGTCGCTCGGCAAAGGCAGCAGGTAATTCCTTTCGTCCCAGGTCCTGTTGCTGTAAAGCAGGATATACCCGTCCTTTTTCTCGCGCGGCATGTTCGTCCAGTTGGTAGCATACCAGGTCCCGTCGTATTTGATGCCGAGAAGATCCTCCGGCATCTCATCCTCAGCCGTCTTCCAGCGTTTCAGGTCATCTATGCGGAAACCTTCCATAAAGAGCTCTACCGTGCGCTCCACTCTGATTTCCTCACGCATGTCCAACCCGTTTCCGGACACTAATGCATTGGAAAGCGCGGTCATGCCGGGATTCGAACGGCGGCGTACGAGATTCAGGGATTTGTTCAGGTCTTCATCCGTGATGCTTCCTCCGTCAAGACTGTTTCCGGCATTGCCGTTTACTTCATACACGGCTTCCGCATAGTTCAGGAGTACTTCCGCATAACGGATGACCGGATAGTCGAAACCTTCGAGTTCGGAATCCACGGAACGTTCGGTGCACCATTTATAGTTTGCATATCCTGAGTTGGCTGTCCGTTTGGCCACCATACCGGTCTCTCCGGCTGCCCAGGTAGAACGTGATTCGTCGTTGTTCCAATAAGTCTGGCCGCTCATCATCATCGTGCCGTTCATACGGTAGTCTCTGTTCTCGAATTCGGAGTTTTCCCCGTTTTCCCCGCCGTACTGCGGATTGGTCCCTCCGCCAGGAATTTCTACCGGAAGGCCATTCTGGCATCTGTACATCATGGCAAGTTTGTGCGTAGGCCAGTAGGCATTGTTCAGACAGCCCTGGGTGATGTTGAAACCGATAGGCTTGAGTGTCTCGTTGTGCCGGCGGGCGAGGATGTATTCCTTGTTGTCGGACTTGTGGAGATTGGCGGGATTGCACTGTACGTTGTCTTCGAGAATGAACATGTAGCGGTAGCTGTCCCGGCCTCCGAGAGTATTGTTCGAGAAAAGGGCATATTTTTTAGAATTCATCACGTTTTCGGCAGCAGCGACAGCTTCGTTCAGGAATTCAGTCGAGACGGCATAGTCCTCGTTGTGAAATTTCTGCCATGTGCCTTCATACAGGCCTACTCTCGACAGGAATGCCCAGGCGGTGTGGCGGCACACGCGTCCGTCAGCAGAAGGACTTTCAGGAAGCAGGGATGCTGCGGCTTTCAGGTCTGCGATGCAATTCCTTATCACTGTGACCCTGTCTGTGCGCGGACCGTAGAGAATTTCATTGTCCACGTCCACCGGAATATCGGTGTAGATGCAGTCTCCGAACATCTGTACGAGTTCGAAGTAGAGGTAAGCGCGGAAGAAATAGGCTTCTCCCATAGGCTCTGCGATATCTTCCTGCGGCTCGAAATCAGCCGCTTTCTGCAACAGAAGATTTACATAATAAATCCTTTTATAGAGATTCGTGTAGTTCGCATCGGTGGCCGGAATGGAATTGGTCCCCGCGCTGAACGCATTTATACTCGACTGGCAGAGCAGGTCGGAGCGTGTGTCCGCATGGACTCCGTCCACTACGCCGTTCATATAGTTGGCGCTTGTAGAGCCTCTGAAATCGCGGGTCCATTCATAGAACTCGTCGGCGAAAAGCATGAAATTGTCTGCCTTGCTCCATACCTGCGCATCCGAGAGCTGTACTTCCGGGCTGAAATTCAGACAGGAAACGGCCATCATGACGCATCCGGCGGCACTTGCTATTTTCGATATATAGTGTTTCATGATCATGTACATTTAGAAAGTTAAGTTCACACCGAAAGAAAAGCCTCTCATGAACGGATACCGGGCAGTGGAGGAGGCCCCGCTTTTCGCTTCCGGATCCCATCCGTCGAGAATCTGAGAATATTCCCAGAGGTCCGTACCGGTGAAATATATGCGGCAGCCTGAGATTACCTTCTGTTTTTCGAGCAGGTGCTCAGGGAATGAATATCCGAGCGTAAGGTTTTTCAGCCTGATATAGGCGCCGTCGGAAGCTGACCACGAAGAAGCCTGATAGTTGTACGCATTGACTCTTTCGTCCGTGGTGTACGGGCAGTAGTGACCGTCAGGGTTGTCTGCACTCCAGATATTGCCTACCGATGCATTCGTCGTATTCGTGTAGAGTGTCCTCATCGGAGCCGTCCAGCTGTTGTACCCGTTCCACATGGTCCTGTTCGCAGCTCCCTGGAAAATTACCGAGAAGTCGATGCCTTTCCACTGGAGGCCGAGATTTATCGAATACTGGATTTCAGGGTCGTCCGGGCCGAGATAGACGTAGTCGTTGTAGTCGAGCTTCCCGTCACCGTTCACGTCGGCAAACATATTGTCTCCTACACGAAGCGTGTTCGGCATGTTGATACCGTTGTTCTCGTAATATTTGTTCAGATAGGCCTCGAGCATCTCCTCGTTTTCGATCTTGCCGGCATAGCGGAGTCCGAAAAGCGAGCGGATAGGATAGCCCTCGCGGTTGCTCACGTAGCCGTTCGCAATGGTGGCGGCGCCTCCGAAGTCCACGAGTTCGTTGCGGGCGAATGTAAACGTTCCTCCGATAGAGTAGGAGAAATCCTTGCCGATGCGGTCACGCCATGTCAGCTGGCCTTCATAGCCCCATGATTTGAATTTGCCTTCATTTACGGAAGGCGGGTTGTCTCCGACAATGCTCGGATAGTCGATGCCTACGAGCATGTTGTTGTTTCTTTTCGTAAATGCCTCGACTGTACCCACGAGACGGTCATCGAAGAAACCGAAATCGAGTCCGATGTTGTAGTTCTGCACTCTTTCCCATGTTCTGGTCAGAGAAACGAGTTTTCCGGAAGTAGTGATGGTAGAGGCCAACGCATTGCCGATAAGGGCCCCGTCCCCGGTGTTGAGGTTGTAGAGAAGATAGCCGTCATAGTTGGATATGCCGTTCTGGTTGCCCACTTCACCGTAGGAAAGTCTGAGTTTCAGTTCGCTCAGCCAGTCGGCATCCTGCAGAAAACCTTCCTGGGATATCCTCCATCCCAACGAGCCGCCCCAGAAGAATGCCCATCTGTTTTGCGGCAGGAACTTGGAGGAGCCGTCATAACGCATGTTCAGTTCGACCAAGTATTTCTCCTTGTAGTCGTAGTTCACGCGGCCGAAGATGGATGCTACCGCAAATTTGTATTTGTCCGTATTGTCGGCTATGGAGACGACACCCGAGCCGTTTACTATGGTCAGCCCTTCCTGGATATTCTCGGCCTGAACTCCGAATCTCATGAAGGTCTTGAGTTCGTACTGGGCGCCGAGTGTGGCGCTGAGAGAATGATCGTCGGCAAAGGTATGATGACCGTTCAGATAGGCCGATGCCGAATAAAAGTCCGTACGGGAGCCGGTCTGTCTGTAATAGGAATCTTCTGCTCCCGGTTCGGTGAACTGGGCGACTGTGCCGTCATAGTTGTAGTAGGTGACTGGATTCGATACCATGTCCCTGAATGCGGTCGTAGTATTGTAGCCGAGATTTACATTGAGATCCAGCCATTTCGTCAGAGTAAAATTCAATGCTTCGCTGACATTCAATGCGGATACCGACAGCTTGTTGTCTCCGCCGAATTCGAGTTCGGAAGCCGGCGACGTCCAGTGGCTGTTCCTTCCCCAGCCGTATGCCTTGCCGTCCGCGGTAAAGAGAGGAAGGCCCGGCATGGGCACCTGGTCAGTCAGTGCGCTGCTTATATTGGTCGGGGCTATCTGCTCCTGCCTGTTATAACCGATGGATGAATCGAGGGTGAGCCAGTCGGTAATATGGAAAGTGTTGTTCACGCGGATATTGTACCTCTGGTTGTTGTTTTCTCCGTACTGGAGCGGCGAGCCGTCATACAGATAGCCCAATGATACCCTGTATGATATCTTTTCAGACCCGCCCGATACGCTCAGATCGTGGGAAGTGGAATGCGCATTCCCGAAAAGAGAGCCGAAATAGTCTACGGAATCGTCGAATATGAATTCCGCTATGTCAGGGAAACCTTCGCCCCCGAAAGGATGCACATTATGGTACAGGTCGATATACTGCCCCTTGTACAGTTTGGCCAATGCCGCATATCTCTGCCAGTTGACATTCGAGCCGTCCGCTGTGGCCATCAGGACTGCGTCCGACCATTCGTCGAGTGTCATCAGTTCAGGCATGCGTCCGACTGTCTTCATGGTATAGGATCCCGAATATTCGACTTTGGCCCGTCCCTCTTTGCCTTTCTTGGTGGTTATGAGCACCACTCCGCCGGCTGCACGCGACCCGTAGATGGCTGCAGCACCGTCCTTGAGGAAAGACATCGATTCGATGTCGGAAGGATTCAGCAGCCGCATGTCGTTTATGCTCTCGTATGCCACACCGTCGATGATGACAAGCGGCTCGGATGAGTTGGTGGACACTGCTCCGCGCAGGCTCATTCCCCAGCTCTCGTCTCCAGGAGCGGATGAGGAACGAGTGATGATGACACCCGGGATCTGGCCCTGCATGGCCTGCAAAGGGCTTGAAAGCGCACCTTTCTCTTCCAACATTTCATCCTTGACTACTGAAATGGCTCCTGTGAGCGTCTCTTTTTTCTGAACACCGTACGCTACTACGACTACATCGTCCAAAAGCGTGGATTCGATTTGCATGGTAATGGTCATGCCCGGAGTGTATGTCGTCTTGACTTCCGTATATCCGATGCATGAGACCGTGATGGCGGTACCTTCCGCCATTTCAAGAGTGAACTCGCCGTCGATACCCGTCGTGGTACCGGTCGAAGTCCCGTCGATTATGACAGCTGCACCGATGACAGGATAGCCTTCGTTGTCCATGACATGACCCGAGATGTTGTCCTGGGCCGAGGCGATTCCTGCTTTCAGCATCATTGCTGCGGAGAGCAGCATGGCTGTCACTAGAAATTTCGTTGTTTTGATCATATCGTGTCTGTTGTTGGTATTAGTATTTCCTGGCTAAAGCGCTTTCCTGAATTCTCCGCGCACCATGTTCCTTGCGGAAAAAATGTGGTTCTCCACGGTACGTTTGCTCAGGCCCAGCATTGCGGAGATTTCCCCGCTCGTTTTCCCCTTGTGTATGTATAGCATGTAGATATTGCTTTTCCTTGCCCCCATTTTCCTGATGCATGCCGCTTCGATGTTCAGCATTTCGTTCATGGCAACGGCTTCCTCGGCGTCATTGCCCGCCACAGGGCGGCAGCGGGAAAAGAATTCCTGCGCCTTTACGGACAACGCATGTCTGCGGTACCAGTCGACTATGAGATTCCGGCATATCCTGTACACGAGACGTTCTGCCGTCGCATCGATGAGTACGGCACTGTATTCAAGCAGTCTGGTAAAGGCTTCCTGATAAATGTCTTCGGCTTCGTCCCGGCTTCCGGTATGCACCCTTATGTAGGACAGCACGGCATGCCTCATTCCGAGGTATTTCTCCGAAACGAGAGCATTGTTGTCCGACTTGAAATCGATGTCTGTCTTCATGGTCATGGTTTTTCGTGTCCATTGGTGGTTTCCGTGTGCAAAGTTGGAGTTTTCCGGGTTGTCCGGCGGGTTATCCTGTAACATTATGCTGACGGTTTGTCACAATCTGCACGTTTCGGCATATCCGGGTACGGGATAAAATGTAACATTAACGTATGTCCGGCGGAAGAATGCCTGCCGGACGAAGATGTCCGTTCCTTCCGGCAGCGAAAATGATGCAACCCGGTTGCGCCGGCAAAAAACTATCTTCGCGACCGTTTAACCCAAAACATATCGGATATGAACAGGTCTGCAATATTTATGACAGCCGTCTGCACGCTACTTCTGCTCTGGTCCTGCGGCCATGAGCATCATGACGGCCATGATCACGCCCATGAGGCGGCCATACATGAAGAAATGCACGGGAAAGATGCGCATGAAGAGGAAATCCGTGAAGAAGACGCGCACGCCCATTCCGACGAAATCGTCATATCCCCTGAAAAGGCCGCTGCGGCAGGTATAGCCACAGAAGAAGTCAGGCCGGGGACATTTTCCGGAATCATCAGGACAGGAGGGCAGATACTGCCTGCACCGGGAGACGAAAAAATCATCCCGGCTTCGACCGACGGCATTGTGGCTTTCGGCAGGAGCTATTTCGAGGGCACACGGGTCAGGAAAGGCGAGCCGCTGTTTTCCATCCTGTCCGGCAACATCCAGGACGGCAACCGTGTCGGCAAGGCAAAAATAGCATACGAGACTGCGGCATCCGAATATGAAAGGGCAGCAAAGCTCGTCGACGACAAGATAATATCCAGAAAGGAATTCATACAGATAAAGGAAAACTATGAAAACGCCAGGATGGCATATGAGGCCCTGAAACCCAATGCGGACGGGACAGGAGCATCCGTAGAAGCACCGGCGGACGGCCATATCCGCGGCATTTTCGTAAATGAAGGCGATTTCGTGACTACGGGGACTCCGCTCGCCAGCATGGTCGGAGGTGACAAGTTCATTCTGAAAGCCGATGTCTCCCAGAGATACTACGGCCTGCTGGATGAAATCCATTCGGCAAACTTCCTTCCGCAATACGGAGACAAGACGATAGACATAGAATCCCTTGGAGGGAAACTGGCCGCCGTCGGCAAAAGCTCCGCAGGAAACGCGCCGTACATCCCGGTTACATTCGAGTTCCAAAGTACCGGAGGCATCGTACCGTGGTCTTTTGCCGAAATATGGCTGCAAACGACTCCGCGTGAAAATGTCATTTCCATACCGGTTTCGGCCCTGACGGAGGAACAGGGACTGTATTTCGTGTATCTGAAAATGGACGAAAGCTGCTACCGGAAGCAGGAAGTGACACTCGGAGAGAGCGACGGGATGCGGACGGAAATACTGACTGGACTGAAAGAAGGCGATGAAGTAGTAGTACGCGGGGCGTACAATGTGAAATTGGCGTCGGCGTCTAATATTATTCCGGCCCACACCCACAACCATTAAACCACGTCGGAACATGCTGAATAAGATAATACGTTTTTCACTGAACAACAGGCTGCTGATAATGGTGGCGGCGGCTCTGCTGATGGCAGCCGGAGTCTATGTGATGAACAGGACGGAAGTGGATGTCTTCCCGGACCTGAACGCTCCGACTGTCGTCGTCATGACCGAGGCCGGCGGAATGGCTGCGGAAGAAGTGGAACAGTTGGTGACGTTCCCGATAGAGACAGCCGTCAACGGAGCCACCGGAGTGCGCCGGGTCAGATCATCTTCAACGACCGGTTTTTCCGTAGTGTGGGTGGAATTCGACTGGGATACGGACATTTACACAGCGCGTCAGATAGTCTCCGAAAAAATAGCCATGGCGGCGGAAGAGCTGCCTGAAAATGTGGGGAATCCGACTCTCGGGCCGCAGTCCTCGATACTCGGGGAACTGCTTATAGTCGGAATGACGGCAGACACCACATCCATGCTGGACCTGAGGACCATGGCGGACTGGACAATCAGGCCGAGGCTGCTTTCTACCGGAGGGGTGGCCCAGGTGGCGGTCCTCGGAGGTGACATAAAGGAATATCAGGTCCTGATACATCCGGACAAGATGAAATACTACGGAGTCACGCTCGGCGAAGTGATGGCTGTCACCCGCGGCATGAATCAGAATACCAACGGAGGCGTCATCTACGAATACGGCAACGAATACATAGTCAGGGGTGTCGTCTCCACTGAAGATGTCCGGGAAATGGCGCGGTCCGTCATCAAGACGGTGGACGGGATGCCGGTCACGCTGGAAGACGTGGCTGAAGTGAAAATCGGGGCGCAGCAGCCGAAATTAGGCCTGGCATCCGAAAAAGGGAAGCCCGCCGTACTGGTCACCGTCACGAAACAGCCGGACACAGGAACACTCGAACTCACGGCCAGGCTGGAAGAAGCGTTGAAGGACGTGCAGAAGAACCTGCCTCCCGACGTTAAAATCTCCACGGATACGTTCCGGCAGGCGAGATTCATTGAAAGTTCCATTGACAACGTGAAATCGTCGCTCTATGAAGGCGCCATATTCGTGGTAATAGTGTTGATATTGTTCCTGGCGAACGCCAGAACAACGGTCATTTCCCTTATCACCCTGCCGCTTTCCATCCTTATTTCCATACTGACGCTGAACTGGATGGGAATGACCATCAATACGATGAGCCTTGGAGGTCTTGCCATTGCCATCGGCTCTTTGGTGGATGACGCCATTGTCGACGTGGAAAACGTCTGGAAGCATATACGGGCGAACAAGGCTCTGCCTGAAGGGCAGCGGAGGCCCGTGCTGCAGGTGGTTTTCGAAGCGTCCAAAGAGGTCAGGATGCCGATACTGAATTCCACCCTCATCATCGTGGTCAGCTTCGTGCCGCTGTTTTTCCTGTCCGGCATGGAAGGCAGGATGCTCGCACCCCTCGGAGTAGCCTTCATCACGGCTCTTTTCGCATCTACACTTGTCGCCCTCACGCTGACTCCCGTACTGTGCAGCTACATGCTCGACTACAGGGTAAAGGGAAACGGGATACCGAAAGAAGCCTTTGTGGCCGTGTGGCTTAAAAAATATTACAGGAAAGCATTGGAATGGGTAATGAGGCACAAGACAAGCGTCGTAAGCGCAACCGTAGCCTTGTTCTGCATTGCCCTCGGCCTGTTCTTCAC
>CALUQC010000117.1 GCA_944322805.1 uncultured Bacteroidales bacterium
AAATGAAATCATCGAACTTCCGCTGAGGAGCAGAACAAGTTCTGCGACGGGCCCCCGGCGAGGGGGCGGTAGGGGGTGGCGCCCCTTGAAAAGGGGCTGTCGCCACAGCGACTGGGGATTAAGAAATCCGGATTTCGAAGAAATCCTTAACGACTGTTCGACGAATTCCTTAGTCCTGAACAACATAAATTCGTCGAACTGACGTTAAATTACACCCTTTTCCTTGAAAACTTCTATTATGGAGGGATAAGTCCTGTCCAAAAAGTCCGGCAGGCTTGATTTCGCCACCCACGCCGCCTTGGTGATATCCTCTTCTTTCTGCGGTATCAGGTCGGTCGGAGCCGTGTAGAGCATGTCGAACCACCAGGTATGTTTCAGGTGCCAGATTCCGTCTCTCCTGTAGCAGTGGTCCGTGATGCAGATAAGTTCCCTGCAAACGAGATCCTTTACGCCGGTCTCTTCCCGGACCTCCCTCAGGGAAGTGACCTTTATGTCCTCGCCTTCCTCCCTGTGCCCTTTCGGCAGATCCCAAAGGCCGTTCCTGTTTATCAGCAGAAAGTCTCCTCTCCTGTTGGATACCAGCCCTCCTCCGGCATCCACCTGCCTGAACTCCGAACATATTTCCCTGTATGTGTCTTCCACATCGTCCGTGGGAATGAAGATTTTTCCGAGAGAGCCGGACATCTCGAACATCTGCACCATCCCGCGTATTCCGCCTTTCCCTCCCATGCGGAACTGTATGGCGTTGGGGTCGGTCAATGCCTGCTCGTAAGGCGGACAGATGATTATACATCTCTTTTCGAGGTATATCTTATACATTTTATCTGTTTAATTACTATCTTTGTGCGATGCACCTGAAAACAGTCAGGGAAAATTGCAGCGGCAAATATATTCAAAAAATATAACATGGAATCAAAGGAAATAACAGTGGCGAAATCACTGCTCGACATAAAGGCAGTGCTCTTGAGTCCGGACAAGCCTTTTACATGGGCTTCCGGATGGCTTTCACCGATCTATTGCGATAACAGAAGGATATTGTCGTTCCCGGATATAAGGGAGAACGTATGCCGCCTTATGGCCGATATCATAAGGGAGAAATATCCTCAGGCCGAAGTCATCGCCGGAGTGGCCACGGGAGCCATCGCCCACGGTATGCTCATAGCTTATTTTCTCGGAAAACCGTTCGTGTACGTGAGGCCGAAGCCGAAGGACCACGGTACCGGGTCCCAGATAGAGGGCATCCTCGAGAAAGGGGCGAAAGTCGTGGTGGTGGAAGACCTGATTTCGACAGGAAAGAGCAGCCTGTCTGCGGTGGATGCATTGAACAAGGCTTCGGCCGAGGTCCTCGGCATGGTAGCCATATTCTCCTATAATTTCAACCAGGCCAGGCGGGCTTTCGAGGTGGCTGACGTGGAGCTGACCACGCTGACCAACTATGACGCCCTCATAGATGTGGCCTGCCATACGGGTTATATAAAGGACTCCGACCTCGAATGTCTCAGGGAATGGCGTTTCTCTCCGTCTACATGGGGACAGAAAGAATGACCTTATGGCTATGGAGATAAAAAGCAGGCATGCTGTCGTAAGCAGGCAGCCGTATGAACTTTACATGGCTTTCGTGGACATGCGGAATTTCATGCAGTTCCTTCCGGAAGACAAGCGGAAGGAAATAACTGCGGACTACGATTCCGTACACGGGAAGGTGCAGGGATTCGATATAGGTGTGAGGGTTTCGGAGCGGGTTCCGTATTCAAGGATAGATTTCAAGGATGACGGGGCTCCGTTCCAGTTTTCCCTGTCCATGTTTTTCGATCCGGCTGCGGAAGCCGGCAAGACGGATTTCCATATTGAATTTTCCGCCGAACTGAATTTTATGATGAAAATGATGCTCGGCTCCAAACTGAAGGAGGCTTTGGACAAGGTCGTGACTTCCCTGGCCGATGCTTCGGAAGGAAAAATGCCAGAGGGTTTTGATCCGGCACAGTATGGCTTTTCAAAATGACGCATTCATACGCTATCTGAACGGGGCGGTCGGGGAGGAAATGGCCCGGACCGTCCTGTCTGCGCTGGATGAGCCCCCGTCGGTGTCCGTGCGCAGGAATCCTTTCAAGGACAGGGCGGTATTCGGAATGTCGGAGCCTGTGCCGTGGTCAGAGTACGGAATGATGCTCGGGAAGAGGCCTGTTTTCACCCTCGATCCGTTCTTTCATGCAGGATGCTATTACGTACAGGATTCGTCGTCCATGTTTGTCGGATACATGCTGAGGCGGATTCTCGGAGACTTTTGTCATGGTAAAGGTCATGCGGTCCGGGTACTCGACCTGTGCGCAGCACCGGGCGGCAAGACGACGGACGCGGCCGCTTCCCTGAGGCAGGCTTCCGGTGATGCTTTCCTGCTGGTCGCCAATGAAGTGATAAGGGCGAGGGCATCGGTGCTTGCCGCCAATGTCGCCGTATGGGGCGATCCGAATGTGGTCGTGACGTCCGAGGATCCGTCCGGATTTTCAAGTATGGACGGCTATTTCGATATAATACTTGCGGACGTGCCGTGTTCGGGGGAGGGAATGTTCCGAAAGGATGAAAACGCTGTCAGGCAATGGTCCGAGGAGAATGTGGCGCATTGTGCGGCAAGGCAGCGTAGGATATTGTCCGACATCTGGCCCGCCTTGGCGGAGAACGGCATCCTGATTTATTCGACATGCACTTTCAACACGTACGAGAATGACGGCAATGTCACATGGGCGGCGGAAAATCTCGGGGCGGATGTCATTTTCCCGGACAACATCGGTGAGCCTGTCCACAGGACCGGGTGCGGGTATTGCCTGCTGCCGGGCTTCGTGAAGGGCGAAGGGCAATATTGCGCCGTACTGAGAAAAAGAGAAGGGATTCATGGTGCCTGCGGCAACGGGGCTTTGCACCGCCAGACGCACGGAAAACAGGCTGGCATGTCTTCCCGCCATCGCGTCCGCGGCGGTACGGACGATGTTGCACGGCATGCGGCCGCCGTGGCTGAAAACTGTTTCAGAACACCTGTCAAGGTGACTGCGAAGGGGGCTCTGATAAAGGCTGTTCCCGAAACGGTGGCCGGAGATGCGGCTTTCCTGGAAAGTTCGCTGAGAGTGATTGCGTCCGGATGCGCCGTGGGGACTGTCAAGGGAGGAGATTTGGTGCCTGACGCCGACTTGGCTTTGACCATCGGTCTGAAGGATGATGCTTTCCCGCGGGCCGAAGTGGATGCTGATACGGCTCTCCGTTTCTTGAGAAGGGAGTCTTTTGCATTGCCGGAAGCGGAGAAGGGGTATGTGCTGATCTGCCATGGAGGGGCGCCTTTGGGGTTTGTGAAGAATCTCGGCAGCAGGTGCAATAACCTTCATCCGGCCGAACGCAGGATAAGGATGAATTTTTGAAATTTTCAAACTACTTTCTATATTTTTATGGAACTCAGAAAAACAGCGCCGGTATTTGCGGCATTAGGCCTGCTTTTGTCCGTGACGGCATTCGCGCAGACGCCGGAAGAATTGTCGGAGACATATTCGAAAAGATATGATCTTATCGTGTCCAAACTCGGCTATGACGGCGTAGGGGTGGAAACGGTCCTGAACCAGTGGGAAGGCGTTGACCCGCTGAATGAAAAACTGCTTTTGGCTAAGTTCAACTATTATTTTACGAAAGCCCAGACCACATCCGTTGTCGTAAAGCCGGAGAAAAAATATCTCGGCGCCGAGCCTCTGCTGTCGTTGAAGGACTCTACCGGTACGGACATATATTATTTTCAGGAGGTGTCCTATGACGACTCCCTGTTTTCGAAGTCCATGTACTACCTTGACAAGGCTATTGCCGAACGTCCGCAGAGGATAGACCTGCGTTTCACCAAGGCGACTGCGCTGATGTCGTATGAGAAGGACAGTCCGGACATGGCGCTGTCTTATCTGCTGGGCATGGTGGACAAGAATGCCGGGGAGGACTGCGACTGGGAGTATCCGGGAGTCGAACTCGACAAAGGGTTTTTCGGACGCTCGATGCAGGAATATTGCTATGCGTTTTTTTCTTTGGGCACCCCGTCTGCCTATGAGGCTTTCCGCACACTGTCGCAGAGAATGCTGCTGGTCGATCCGAAGGACCCGGTATTCATTACAAACCTCGGGACATATGATTTTATCGTGGCAAAGGATTATGCAAAAGCTCTGAAAAACTACAGAAAGGCCCTGAAAATCAGTCCGGGGGATTACAGCGCTCTGAAAAACATCATATTGCTGGCCCGGCAGATGAAAAATGAAAAATTAGAGAAAAAGTATCTGCCGGAATTTATCGGATGCGCCTCCGACCAGGAAAAAGCGGCTGCCGAAGCCCGTCTGAAATATCTGACAGAGGGCAAATAGTACCCGGTTACGGGTTACTCCTGCCGCTTGCGCGCCTTGTACAGCTGCCAGGAGTTGAATATGTTGTGCCATATGCTGTAAAAGCCTCCGGCAATGGATGTGACCGGGGTCATGAAAGTGTAGCCCATCCATATTGCCACCACGGTGTTTTTCTGCCCGAGAGCCTGTCCTGCCGTGATGGTGGCCCCGTATCTTTTCCCTATCTTTTTCCCTGCCCAGAACTGGATGGCGCAGCAAAGGAGCGAAACCACCGCTATCCCCGCCTGGACAATGACGGGAGTGGTGCTGTGCACGATGGATCTCGTGGTCATCAGGATTGCGAGCATCAGGGATACGCCCCAAAGGTAGAATGCGACTTCCGTGTATCTCAGCAGCCAGATATGGAAGTGCGGCATGAGATATCTGACGAGAAACGCAAGCAGGCACGGGGCAATAAGCATCGGAAATACTTTCGCAAGAATCAGGCTTGATGCCGTGACGAATGAAATCCCTTCCGCCGGATGGACTATCGGGACCACGAGGGGAACGAGTACGGCCACGATTACGTTGATAAGGATGGTGTATGCCGTGATGCCGGAGATGTCCCCTCCCAGTTTCCCGGTGACGACGGCCGCCGCTGTGGCTGTCGGGCAGACAAGGCACAGCATCGCTCCCTCAAGGAGGACTTTCCAGCTTATGTCCGGCATGAGAATTTCCGCTATTGCGAACAGCAGGAAGCCTGCCGACTGGAACAGCAGGAGCCATGCGTGCCATTTTCTCGGCCTGAGTTCTCTCGGCTCGATCCGGCAGAACGAAAGGAATAGCATGACGAAAATCAGGGCAGGCTGCAGAAATCCTATTATCCGCATCAGCACCGGCCCCGCTGCCTCCAGCCCGGGTATACTGTCATATATAAGGTACAGCAATACCCCGGACACTATGGCAATCGGCAGGGTCCAGGCTTTGATGAATTCAATAATCCGGTTTTGTGTCGAGTGAAGATCCATGATTGCGTCTTTCAGACATCGAATTCGGCGAACATCGAGGTGCTGAGGTATTTCTCGGCGCGGTCGGGGAAGACTACTACGATGTTGCCTTTCTCTATGTGCTGTGCCGTCCTTGCTGCGGCGAGCATTGCCGCACCGCTGCTCATGCCGGCGAAAATTCCTTCTTCGGCAATGATTCTGCGGGCCATGGTGATGGCCTCTTCACTTTCCACCATTTCCTGGACGTCGATGCGGGACGGATCGTAGATGGCGGGAACTATGGCTTCTTCCATGTTCTTGAGTCCCTGTATGTAATGGCCTCTGACAGGATGGGCGCAGACTACCTTTATGTCCGGATTCATCACCTTCAGGAATTTGGACAGGCCCATTATCGTCCCGGATGTTCCGAGAGCGCATACCAGATAGTCTATTTTCCCGCCGGCCTGCTGCCATATTTCCAGTGCGGTGGACTGATAGTGGGTCAGATAGTTGGCCGCGTTCTTGAACTGGTCCGGCATGAAGTATTTGCCGGGATTTTCAGCCACCTTCCTGCGCGCCAGCCTGATGGCTCCGTCCGTACCTTCGTCTGCCGGGGTGAGCGTGACCGTGGCTCCGTAGGAGCGTATGATTTTCCTCCGCTCCACCGATACGGCGCTGCTCATCACGATTTCCACGGAGTAGCCTTTTATGATGCCTATGACGGCCAGGCCGATGCCTGTATTGCCGGAGGTAGGCTCTATAATGGTCTGCCCCGGTTTCAGTCTCCCGTCGTTTTCAGCGTCTTCTATCATTTTCAGGGCTATCCTGTCCTTTATGCTTCCGGTGGGGTTGAATCCTTCGACTTTTGCGAAGATATTGACAGAAGGGTTGGGATTCAGTCTGTTGATTCTGACCATGGGCGTGTTCCCGATGGTCCCGAGAATATTTTCCTTGATGTCCATTGTTTTTTCGTTTTACGGGAAAGTTCGTTTTCCGTGCGAAGATACTGAATTTTTCTTATTTTTGTAAGATGACTTTTCCGTCCGCCCTGTATTCCCGGCTGACGGCCGTTGTAAATCTTTCTGTCGAATTAAAATTTCAGGACTATGTCTCTCATATTGCCCGAAGGGTATGCAAACATACTCGAAAATGTGGAAAACACGGAAAAAGCGATAAAATACGTCAAGGACATGTTTCAGGAAAATCTCTCGGCGCAGCTTGCCCTGCTGAGGGTCACTGCTCCGATGGTAGTGCTGTCCGGGACCGGTATCAATGACGATCTGAACAGTGTGGAACGGCCCGTGTCCTTCCCGATAAAGTCAATGGGGGAGAGGCCGGCGGAAGTCGTGCATTCCTTAGCCAAGTGGAAGAGGCTAAAACTGGCGGAGATGGGAGTGGGGCCGGGACGCGGCATCTATACGGACATGAATGCGTTGAGGCCGGACGAGGAACTGGACAACCTGCACTCTCTCTACGTGGACCAGTGGGACTGGGAAAAGGTAATCCGCAGGGAGGACAGGAACGTACATTTCCTGAAAGCGGTCGTGCGGCGGATTTACGAGGCGATTAAGGTGACGGAGAACAAGGTGTTCGTGGAGTTTCCGCAGATAGAGCCTATGCTGCCGGAGGATATATTCTTCATTCACTCCGAGGAGCTGCTGCAGCTTTATCCGGACCTGACTCCGAAGGAAAGGGAAAACGAGATAGTCCGCAAGCACAAGGCCGTCTTTGTCATAGGCATAGGCGCCGACCTTTCGGACGGGAAGCCTCATGACGGCAGGGCTGCCGACTATGATGACTGGAGTACGGTGGATTCATACGGCTTCAACGGACTGAACGGCGATATCCTGCTTTGGAATCCGGTGCTCCGGAGCGCTTTCGAAGTGTCGAGCATGGGTATCCGTGTGGATGAGACCGCTTTGGAAAGGCAGCTGGCCATAAGGCATCAGGAGTGGAAGAAAGACCTTTATTTCCATAGGAAACTGCTTGCAGGGGAGCTGCCTTACACTATCGGGGGCGGCATCGGGCAGTCGAGGCTGTGCATGTATCTGCTCCGTAAGGCGCATATCGGCGAGATTCAGAGCAGCATATGGCCTGAAGACATGGTGTCCGCATGCCGGGAGCACGGAATCGAAATCGTGTAAAGCTACCTGCGCACCCTTTTCCATGCGCCGGCCACGTATATGACTCCAATCGTGAGCGTTGTCAGCAGTTCGGAGAAACATAACGCAAGCCAGATTCCGTGAGTTCCTGCCGCCTTCGGTTACACATTTGTCCGATGAAAAAACGGATAAGGTGATTGGTTTTACCCAGTCATCTTATCCGGCACCTTATTTCTGCCTCCGATGAGGATTGCAAAACTTTCTTATCCGAATTTCCGCTGCATGCGACCTTTTCCGAATCTGATAAAATGTTATCTTTGCAGAATTAAAATCGGAAGGATGATAACATCAGAGCAGATAAAGGAATTGAAGCAGCGCGTAGACACGCTGCACAGATGTCTTGACATAGAAAGGAAACGGCAGGAAGTCGAAGAAAAGCAGAAAAAGACGCTGGAGGCGGATTTCTGGGATGATCCGAAAGCTGCGGAAAAATACCTGAAGGAGCTTTCCGGCGTGAAATCATGGGTCACCGGCTATGATGAGGCGGCTTCGGCAGTGGCTGATCTGGACGTGCTGTACGAGTTCGCAAAGGAAAGCGCAGACGTGTCGGCCGAGGATATGGAGACAGACGAAATTAAGGAACTGGCTGCGGGATACGGCGAGGCTGCCAAAATAGTCGAGAGTCTGGAATTGAAAAACATGCTTGGAGAGGAGGGTGACAATCTCGGGGCCATACTGACCATAAATTCCGGAGCCGGGGGCACGGAGGCCAATGACTGGTCTTCCATGCTGATGCGGATGTACATGCGCTGGGGAGAAAGGACCGGCTACAAAGTGACTGTCACCGACCTGCTCGAGGGGGAGGATGCCGGCATCAAGTCTGCTACCATACAGTTCGAGGGAGACTATGCGTTCGGATATCTGAAAGCGGAGAGCGGGGTGCACAGGCTCGTGCGCATCTCGCCGTTCAATGCCCAGGGAAAGCGTCAGACCACGTTTTCGTCTGTTTTCGTATATCCGCTTGTGGATGATACCATAGAAATAGAGATAAATCCTGCGGATCTGGAATGGGACACATACCGTTCGAGCGGAGCCGGAGGCCAGAATGTGAACAAGGTGGAGACCGGAGTCCGCGTAAGGCATATTCCTACGGGAATCGTGGTGGAGAATACGGAGACGAGGTCGCAGCTGGACAACAGGCAGAACGCGCTGCGCATCCTGAAATCCCGTCTGTATGACCTGGAACTGAAAAAGCGTCAGGAGAAGCAGGCGGAACTCGAAGGCCAGAAGAAAAAGATAGAATGGGGCTCGCAGATACGGAGCTATGTCCTGCATCCGTACAAGATGGTGAAGGATCTCAGGACCGGCTACGAGACTTCCGATACCCAGGGAGTGCTGGACGGCGACCTGAATGAATTCATGAAGGTTTATCTTATGGGCTCCGGCTCCGGGAAATGAGCTTGCTGCAGCAGGAATGACTTATTGCCCGGAAGGGCACCGAAAATCAAAATACAAACAAACTGTAGATAAATATGGAATTCAAGTATGCACCGATGTTTCAGCTCGGGGAAGACGAGACTGAATACTATCTCCTGACGAAAGACTATGTGTCAGTGGGTGAATTTGAAGGCAAACCGATTCTTAAAGTGGAGAAGGAAGGCCTGACGGCAATGGCGAATGCCGCTTTCAGGGATGTTTCCTTCATGTTGCGCCCGGCGCACAACGAACAGGTCGCGAAAATACTTTCGGACCCGGAGGCGAGCGACAATGACAAATACGTGGCGCTGACTTTCCTCAGGAATGCCGAGGTAGCATGCAAGGGCAAGCTCCCGTTCTGCCAGGATACGGGAACGGCTATCGTGCATGGAGAAAAGGGACAGCAGGTCTGGACGGGATATTGCGACGAAGAAGCGCTTTCCCTCGGTGTCTACAAGACTTATACGGAAGAGAATCTGCGTTATTCGCAGAATGCTCCGCTGTCCATGTACGAGGAAGTCAATACCAAGTGCAACCTTCCGGCGCAGATAGATATCGAGGCTACCGAAGGCATGGAATACAGATTCCTGTGTGTGACCAAGGGCGGCGGCTCTGCAAACAAGACCTATCTTTATCAGGAGACCAAGGCCATACTGAATCCTCAGACATTGGTGCCTTTCCTGGTGTCCAAGATGAAGACCCTGGGAACGGCGGCCTGCCCTCCGTACCACATCGCCTTCGTTATAGGCGGCACTTCCGCGGAGAAGAACCTGCTTACGGTGAAGCTGGCTTCCACACATTATTACGACAGCCTCCCGACTACCGGAGACGAGACCGGCAGGGCGTTCAGGGATGTGGCCCTGGAACAGGAAGTGCTCGAAGCCGCCCACAAGATAGGCCTCGGGGCGCAGTTCGGAGGAAAATACTATGCCCATGACGTGCGCATCATCCGCCTGCCGAGACACGGGGCCAGCTGCCCGGTAGGCCTGGGCGTAAGCTGTTCCGCAGACAGGAATATAAAATGCAAGATTAACAGGGACGGCATATGGATCGAGAAACTGGATGACAACCCGGGACGCCTGATTCCGGAGGAGCTCCGCCAGGCAGGTGAGGGGAATGCCGTGAAGATAAACCTCGACAGGCCGATGCCGGAAATCCTGAAAGAACTGCACAAGTACCCTGTGTCGACACGACTGAGCCTCAACGGCACCATCATAGTGGCCAGGGACATCGCACATGCGAAGATCAAGGAGCGTTTGGACAGGGGAGAGGAGATGCCTCAGTATCTCAAGGATCATCCTGTATATTATGCGGGGCCGGCCAAGACTCCTGCCGGAATGCCTTGCGGCTCGATGGGCCCTACCACTGCCGGACGCATGGACCCTTACGTCGACCTGTTCCAGTCTCACGGCGGAAGCATGGTGATGCTGGCAAAGGGCAACAGAAGCCAGCAGGTGACGGATGCCTGCAAAAAGCACGGCGGATTCTATCTCGGCTCCATCGGAGGTCCTGCCGCCATCCTGGCCCAGAACAACATCAAGTCCATAGAGTGCGTGGAGTACCCTGAACTCGGAATGGAGGCCATCTGGAAAATTCGTGTGGAAGATTTCCCTGCCTTCATCCTCGTGGATGACAAGGGAAATGATTTCTTCAGGAAATTCGGACTGTAGTGACCTGGAAGAAGAATATCCTCTCATGAAAGAATTCAACATCGAAGATGCGGTCAGCGAGGACGGCAAATGGGAAACTGTCAGCAGCGAGTATCTGTTCAGGAGACCGTGGCTGACAGTGCGCCATGACCGGGTGCGGCTTCCGGACGGACGCATCAATCCGGAGTTCTATGTATTGGAGTATCCCGACTGGATAAATGTCATAGCCATTACCGAAGACGGACATTTCGTGATGGAGCGGCAGTTCCGGTACGGGTTGGGCAAGACATGCTACGAGATTCCGGCCGGAGTCATCGAGAAGGGGGAGACTCCGCTCGAGGCTGCGCGGAGAGAACTTGCGGAGGAAACCGGCTTCGGAGGCGGAGAGTGGAAAGAAATGATGGTCGTGTCTGGCAATCCGAGTACGACCAGCAATCTTACGCATTCCTTCCTCGCCACCGGTGTCAGAAAAATATCCGACCAGCATTTGGACAGCACGGAAGACCTGAGCGTATGTCTGCTGACAGAAGACCAGGTCAGGCAGCTGCTCGTGTCAGACAAGATCCGGCAGGCCCTTATGGCGGCCCCGCTGTGGAAATATTTTGCCATGAACGGCATGTCATTGTAACCTTAATTTTTTTTTTGCCATGCGAAAAGCACTTTGCGTATTATCGGCCTTGCTGGCAACAGCATCGCTTGCGTCTGCGCAGACGCCTGTTTATCTCGACGAGACGAAACCCATAGACGAAAGGGTGGAGGACGCCCTCTCGAGGATGACCGTCGAGGAAAAAATCAAGTTGATTCATGCACAGTCTAAGTTCAGTTCGAGCGGAGTGCCGAGGCTCGGTATTCCGGAACTGTGGACGACGGACGGACCCCACGGAATCAGACCGGAAGTTTTCTGGGACGAATGGGACCAGGCCGGATGGACCAATGACTCATGCGTGGCTTTTCCTGCCCTGACATGTCTTGCCGCCACCTGGAATGAGGAAATGGCGCATCTTTACGGCAAAAGCATAGGGGAGGAAGCGCTTTACAGGGGCAAGGACGTACTGCTCGGTCCCGGAGTAAACATATACCGTACGCCTCTCAACGGACGTAATTTCGAATATATGGGCGAAGACCCTTATCTCGCCGGGGAAATGGTCGTGCCGTATGTCATCGGAGTGCAGGAGAACGGAGTGGCTGTCTGCGTGAAGCATTTCGCCCTGAACAACCATGAGGTGAACAGACACAATACCAATGTAGTGGTCGATGACAGAACACTTTATGAAATCTACCTCCCGGCGTTCAAGGCTGCGGTGCAGAAGGGCCATGCATGGTCAGTCATGGGAAGCTACAACCTTTACAAGGAGCAGCATGCTTCGCACAACGAATATCTTCTTAATGATATCCTGAAAGGGGAATGGGGCTTCGACGGAGCCGTGATTTCCGACTGGGGAGCTACGCATGATACCTACCAGGCCGTCAAAAACGGGCTTGACCTCGAATTCGGCACCGGTACGGACGGTCTGCACTCGGCAAGCCGGAACAGTTATGACAATTATCATTTGGGACTACCATATTTGGATATGATAAAGGACGGAACTGTCGGTACTGAAGAACTGGATGACAAGGTGCGCAGGGTGCTGAAACTGATATTCAGGACAGCAATGAACAGCGGACGCGGATTCGGCAGTTTCTGTTCGGACGAACATTATGCTGCGGCAAGACGTATCGGAGGTGAAGGGGTCGTCCTTCTGAAAAACGAGGGGGATGCGCTTCCTGTCGATTTCGACAAGCCGGGCTCGAAGATATTGGTGGTGGGCGAGAACGCCGTCAAGATGATGACGGTGGGAGGCGGAAGCTCCTCCTTGAAGGTCCAGAGGGAAATTTCTCCTCTCGAGGGCATACGGGAGCGGGCCGGAGAAGGCGTGGAAGTGATGTATGCCCGCGGCTATGTAGGGGATGTCTCCGGTGAATACAACGGCGTGACGAGCGGGCAGGATCTTTCCGAGACGAGGTCGGGGGAAGAATTGCTTGCAGAGGCTGTCTCGATGGCCCGGGATGCTGACTGCGTCATCTTTATAGGCGGTCTGAACAAGAGCGTGAATCAGGACTGCGAGGACTCTGACCGCAAGGGGCTCGGCCTGCCGTACGATCAGGACAAGGTGATTTCCGCCCTGGCCGAAGTGACCGACAGGCTCGTTTACGTGAATATTTCCGGCAACGCGGTGGCCATGCCGTGGATAGATGACGTGGAGGCAGTCCTCCAGGCATGGTATATCGGGTCGGAGGCCGGACACGTCATTGCCGACGTACTGTCAGGTGACGTCAATCCGTCCGGCAAACTTCCGTTCACTTTCCCTGCCGTACTCGAGGATTGTCCGGCACACAGCCTCGGTGAATATACCGGTGTCCATGTCAGGGATACTGTGGACATTGAGTACAAGGAAGGCATTTACGTCGGCTACAGGTGGGCAGACATGCAGAAAAAGTCAAAACCGCTTTTCGCTTTCGGCCACGGTCTCAGCTATACGTCATTCAGCTACGGCAAGCCTGTCATCGACGTGAAGAAAATAAGTCCGGACGGGAAAGCTACTGTCAGCGTGGATGTTACCAATACCGGACAGGTCGAGGGCAAGGAAACGGTACAGCTTTATATTTCCGACAAGTCGTCATCCCTTCCCCGGCCGGTTAAGGAACTGAAAGGTTTCCGCAAGATCAGCCTTAAGCCAGGCGAGACTGCAACGGTTTCATTCGAAATAGACCGGGAAAGCCTGAGCTTTTTCGATCCTGAGCGTCACGAGTGGATAGCGGAGCCGGGCAAGTTCGAGGCCATAGTCGCCTCAGCTTCCGACGATATCCGCGGCAAGGTCGCGTTCGAACTGGCAGAGTAACGGCTTTCCTGCCGTGCGTACCGGACTCCAAGTAAAAGAGAGGGCAGGTCTAAAGTCAGACCTGCCCTCCTCTCCTTTGTTCCGTATGCCGCTGTTTATTTCTTGAAATAGCGGTTGTAAAGGCCCTGGAAACCTGCGCCGTGACGGGCTTCGTCCTTGCACATTTCATGAACGGTGTCATGGATGGCGTCGAGGTTGTGCGCCTTTGCCAGTTTTGCAATGCGGAGTTTGTCTTCACATGCTCCGGCTTCGGCTTCCATTCTCTTCTTGACGTTGGTCTCGGTATCCCAGACTACTTCTCCGAGCAGTTCCGCGAATCTTGCCGCATGGTCGGCTTCTTCATATGCGTACCTTTTGAAAGCCTCGGCGATCTCCGGATATCCTTCCCTGTCGGCCTGGCGGCTCATCGCAATGTACATTCCGACTTCCGTGCATTCTCCTGCAAAATGGTCCTTGAGACCCTGGAGGATTTCAGGATCAATACCCTTTGCCACTCCGAGCTTGTGCTCGTCAGCCCAGGTGATTTCCCCTTCCTTTTCAACTACTTCTACGAATTTGTCAGCTTTTGCGTGACATATCGGGCACTCTGCCGGTGCGCTGTCTCCCTCGTGGATATAACCGCATACGAGGCATCTGAATTTCTTTTTCATTTCGAATCCTTTTAATATGTGTGAATAATTGTTATTTTGAATAATTCTAAATTATTTCATTTGCAAATGTAGTGTTTTTCGGTGGAAATACAACTAAAAATCATAAAATTTTTCAATATAAATTTTATAAAGTATTTTCGTGGAGAAATTTGCTGGATTTTATGCCGGAATGACAGGCAAGGTAGTTTTTGAAAAATTTCAAGACAGTTTCTTATGGTCCCTTTTCTAAAGCAGGTTGCAGAACATTATTACGATGCCGGAGATATCGAAGACAGGTGTTTCATATTTCCGAACAGGAGGTCCATGGCCTTTTTCCGGAAATACCTTTCCGAAGTCATTGCCCGGAAGCAGGCTTCCGGGCAAAAGGTGCAGCCTCTCATTGCCCCGGCATCCTGTACCATAAATGACTTTTTCTCAGTCCTGTACGGATCCCCCGTCTCGGACAGGGTCAGCCTGCTTCTCGAACTGTATGACTGTTATGCCGGACTGAATCCGAAAGCGGAGACTTTGGATGAATTCATTTACTGGGGCGATGTCCTGCTTTCCGATTTCAACGATGTGGACAAGTACATGGCCGATCCTTCGCAGTTGTATGCCAATATTGCCGATCTGAAGGGAATCCAGGATTCGTATTCCTATCTCACCGACAGCCAGAGGGAGGCCATCCTGCATTTCGTGGGCCATTTCAGGGATGGCAGCGGCGGCCTGACGGTAAATCTCGGCTCCGACTCTCCGAATGTCAAGGAACGTTTCCTGCATATCTGGAATATCCTGTATCCGCTTTATTCCGGTTTCAGAAGACGTCTTGAAGATGCCGGAAAGGCATACGAAGGCATGGTGTACAGGAGCATTGCGGAAAAATTCGCGGGAGGGGCAGCCCGGGATATCCTGCAGGAAAAGTTCCCGGATGCGTCGGGCTTCGTTTTCGTGGGGCTGAATGCCCTGAATGAATGCGAAAAGACTGTTCTGGGGAAAATGCGGGACGGCGGGATGGCGGAATTCATCTGGGACTATTCGGGGAAACTTGTCAGGGACCGGCACAACCGTTCGTCCTTTTTCATGGAAGATAACGTGAGGGATTTCCCGCAGGCATTTGTGCCGGACCCCGAAGGAGTGGACATCCCTGAAATATCCGTGGTCGGCGTGCCGTCCGCTGTCGGGCAGGTGAAGCAGCTGCCGTGGATTTTTCAAAGCATCGCAAGCGAAAGCGGCGGGGGAGACCTTTCCATGATAGGAGGACTGTCGGAGAGCGTATGCAAGGCCGGAGGCGACTGCGCTGTCGTCCTTCCGGATGAAAATCTGCTGATGTCCGTACTCAATACCATCCCGCCGCAAATCGGGGACATAAACGTCACGATGGGCTATCCCATGACTTCGAGCGATTTTTATGTATTCATGTCGTCGGTCTGCGCCCTGCAGCTGAACATGAGGAAGAAGGGCGGCGGATATTATTTCTGGTACAGGCAGGTCTGGCCCCTTTTCTCGAATCCTGTATTCAGGAAGGCTGCCGGGGAGGCGGGCATGGAGGCTGCGATGCGGATAAAGTCCGCCGCCGACCTTTACATATCGCAGGAAGCCTTGTCGGCCACCGACTATTTTTCATTGATTTTCAGGCCGGTGATTCCGGACAGGAATGCCTCCGGCAGTCAGGTCATCGAAGATTTTTCCGCATATCTTATTGAAGTCATAGAGCGTACCGCACTGTCCATGGACGGTCTGGAACTGGAGTTTGCGAAAGGATATCACGACTGTGTGACGGCGCTGCGGAGAGTCCGGCTCGAAATCCAGCCGCAGACTTACATCCATCTGCTCCGCCAGCTGTTGTCTTCCGTATCCGTGCCTTTCAGGGGAGAGCCGCTGAAAGGGCTTCAGATTATGGGACCGCTGGAAACCCGCGCCCTCGATTTCACCAATATCATAATCCTGTCGGCGAACGAGGGGATATTCCCGAGACGGAACGTAAGCTCCTCCTTTATACCTCCTGAACTCAGAAAGGGATTCGGACTGCCGACTTACGAGTACCAGGACGCCGTCTGGGCCTATTATTTTTACAGGATGATCACCAGGGCCTCCCGCGTGTGGATGCTGTACGATTCCCGGACGGAGGGAATAAAATCCGGTGAGGAAAGCCGTTACATAAAGCAGATGAGGTACCATTTCAATCTTCCGCTGCGGGTGTTCACGACAGGTACGGCCTTGTCGGGAGCCGTGCGGGACGCGGAGATTCCCCGGACGGAAGAAGATGTCCGCCTTATCCGGGACATGACATTTTCGGCTTCTTCCCTCCAGACATATCTCTCATGTCCGGTAAAGTTCTATTACCGGTATGTCAGGAAACTTGAGGCCGAGGATGATGTCTCGGAGAATATCGACAACGGGATTTTCGGCAATGTCTATCATGCCGTAATGCAGGCTCTCTATATGGGGGATGAAGCCATGGCTGCGGACATCGATTTCAATGACAGGCGGCAGACGGCATTGCTCGGCGGTGCCATGGAGTCGGTGTCCCGCGATTATTTGCGCAAATGGCTGAATGACCGGAAAACCGTCAGGGACAAGGTGTTCGGGCAGATGATGAAAGAAATGCACGTCATGGAGATTCTGGGCAGGAACATCGTGGCGGGAGATGTCATAGTCCATTATGTCATGAAGACTCTGGAGCGAGACCTCGGGCTGATGGACAGCTACGGGACGGACAGTTTCAGGATACTGGGGCTGGAAAAATACTTCGTTGCCGGTTTCGGGGATTTCAGGATAGCCGGATACATCGACAGGATAGACAGCTTTGTCCCTGACGAGATAAGGGTCGTGGACTACAAGACCGGAAAGGTGAACGATGCCGACGAGAAAATCGACGATGACAATGCGGAGGAGGTGGCTGACGCAATATTTGCGGAGAGCAATGCGAAAAGGCCGAAAATAGCGTTGCAGCTGTATGTTTACGACAAATTCCTGCGCCACGGAGGCCTGATCCCGGAAGGGGGCAATGCGGTCAACTGCATCTATTCCACTTCCCGGCTGTTCAGGGAGGCTCCGAGGAATTTTGCGGTCAGCGAGCGTTTCCACCGCCTTGTGGATGAGCGTCTTGCAGGGCTGTTCCGGCAGATGACGGACGTTTCCGTACCTTTCAGAATGGCGGAGGACAGGATTCCGTGCGCCTATTGCGATTTCAAGATAATTTGCGGGAGATGATACAGATAATGAAAGCATCGGCAGGGTCGGGAAAAACATTCAACCTTGCCAGGAAATACATAACCTTGCTGCTCGGGAAAGGTGACATGTTCGCCTACCGGCATATTCTGGCCGTGACTTTTACGAACAAGGCTACGGACGAGATGAAAAGCAGAATATTGAAGGAACTGTACATACTTTCCTCCGAGCCGGAGAAGTCAGGCTATCTGAAATGGTTCATCCCGGAGATGTTTTCCGAAAGCGAACTGGCGGACGTGAGGGAAGCGGATATCGTCAGGGAGCTGCCGGGGATGAAGGGCCGGAAGATTACCCTGGAGCTTTTGCGGCAGGCTGCCGGGGCGATGCTGAGCAACATGCTTCATGACTACGGGGCATTTTCAGTCAGCACCATAGACCGTTTTTTTCTTTATTTGTTGAAAGCCTTCTCCAGGGAGATAGGCCAGTTCGCATCTTACCGGGTGGAGCTCGACAGGAAATCTCTCATAGATGAAAGCGTGGACAGGATTCTGGACTCCCTCGGCCCGGACAGGCCCGATTTGCTGCGCTGGCTGACGGACTGTGCGATGGACTATGTGGAAAAGGGCGAAAGATACAGCCTCGATGCACAGCTGAAAAAAATGGCCGGAAGGCTCAAATCGGACGAACACAGGATAATGGTCCAGGACAGCGGAATAGACGAGTCCGCTCTGTACTCTTATGACAACCTCCGGAATATCAGGGCCGTCTGCACTGAGACGATATCAGCTTTCCGAGGCAGGGTCGCCGGGGCGGCAAAGGCGGTGATGGATGTGCTCGGGACTGCGGGGGTCGCCCCGGAAAAGTTCAACGGGGGCTTCCTGGCCAAAATCCGCAATTACGCCGATCCGGAACCGCACGGGACCATGGCGGCTCCGTCTCCGTCATTCATGACCAAGGCTGCCGATCCGGAAAAATGGTTCAGCAAGGCTGCGGCAAAAACAATGCTTCCATTAGTTTATCCTGCCCTTGAAGAGCCTCTGAATGCTTTCTGCGACTGTTTCGGAGATGATTTCAGGCTGTTCAACACTGCCGTGATCCTGCTCGGCCAGCTGTACGAGCTTGGCGTGGCGTCCGATCTCTACAGGGAGTTCGATGCAGTGCTGAAAGAGAAGAACGTACTCAGCATAGATGATTCCAACACGATATTGAAGAATATCATAGACGGCTCCGATGCACCGTTCATATATGAAAAGACCGGTATAAGATACGAAAATTTCCTGCTCGACGAATTCCAGGACACTTCATCGATACAGTGGGATAATTTCCGGCCCCTGATCCGGAACAGCATTGCCTCCGGGCAGGAAAACCTGATAGTCGGGGATGTGAAGCAGAGCATATACCGCTGGCGTGGCTCTGACTGGAGCCTGTTGGACAGCGGAATACGCGGGGAGTTGTCCGAGGTGGAGGATACTGTCCTGGACAGGAATTTCAGGAGCTGCCGCAATATTGTCGAATTCAACAATTCCTTTTTCACTTTTGCCGCTGCGGCCCTTGATTCCTTTTACGGCATGCGGAACGGAAAGCCGATAGCGGACATCTATTCGGACGTAGCACAGAAAGCGGCTGCCGGAAATGCCGCACCGGGACAAGTCAGGGTCACTTTCTGCAGGGAGGAAGACGAAACAGGGCAGGTACTGTCCACCATCGCGGAACTCAGGGAATCCGGTGCATCATTCGGGGATATCACGGTGCTGGTCAGGAGCCGGGAGCCCGGTATCGGCATCTCTGCCGCGCTCATAGCGAATTCAATACCGGTGATTACGGATGATTCCCTGAAGGTAAAGTCTTCCGTAATGGTCAGGAGGCTTGCTTCCCTGCTTTCCTATGCTGACAGTCCCGGAGATACGGTGAACAGCTTCCTGGCGGGAAGCCTCGACGTGGAAATCCCTGATGAAAGCCATTCGCTGGCCGACTTGTGCGAAATCTTCTGCCGTGCCCTGCGGGAAAAGGATCCGGCAGGTTTCGATGCGGAAATCACGTACATACAGTCTTTCGTGGACTGTGTCCTCGACTACGCTTCGGCCAATGGCAGCAATCTCCACGACTTCCTCTGCTACTGGTCGGATTCCTCCACCGATCCGTCCATAAGTTCCCCTTCCGGAGCGGATGCTGTCCGGATAATGACCGTCCACAAGGCCAAGGGCCTGGATGCGGGCTATGTGATTTTCCCGTATGCGGAAAAGGTGGACATATTCAGGACGGGAAACAGTTGGTGCCGCCCGGACCTGAAAGGCACTGCCCTCGAATCCGCGGACGGAGTTTACGATGTGGTCCTTTCCTCTGCTTCCAATGATACATTTTTCCGTGAGGATTATCTTGATGAAAAGAAGAAACAGTATATAGACAATATCAATATTTTCTATGTTGCCCTGACAAGGGCAGTCAAAGGCATGCATGTCATTGCGGCGGCTCCTTCGGCCACGTTCATGAAATCTAAGGACAAGGACATCCCGCAATATGCCGATTTCAGCAATATCCTGTATGTCTACATGGACAGATTCGGGGTGAAATCGGGTTTTACGGCGGAACGGGACGAAGATACGGGTGCGCTCTGCTATAAAAAGGGGAAAATCCCGGATTTCTCCGGATCGCACGCCGGGGAGGCTGCCGGCTCCGTCCTGCCTCCGTCATACCGGTCCTGGCCGCTGAACCCCGTGTCCCTGGACGGGACATGCCTGCGCAACAGGATAGTTTTCAGTGGGGACGCATATGATTTCTTCCACGGCGGTGTCTCGGGACCGGAGGGAAAGTCCGCCAGAGTCAAGGGCATAATCCTGCATCAGATCCTGTCCGGAATAAATACTGCCGCGGATATCTCCAAGGCCGTGTCCGATGCGGTGGCGTCCGGGCTGATCGGAAGCGAAGATGCCGCGCAGACAGAGGCTTTCTTCCGGGAAAGGATAGCTTCGGTGTCGGCCAGGGGGTGGTTTTCCAAAGATGCGGTGCGGATTTACAATGAGGCTTCCGTCATCGATACCGACGGGGAAATCTACCGTCCGGACCGGGTGGAACTGCATCCGGACGGAAAAGTGACTGTCATCGACTACAAGTTCGGCGCGCAGGAAAAGGCATATCTCCGCCAGATTTCCCGGTACGCTTCCCTGTGGCGCAGGAGAGGCTGCACCGATGTTTCCGCCTGCCTGTGGTACGTCCTCACGAATGACGTCGTCGAAGCATGACAACGGCAGGGCGGCTTAAAAGGGGAATTTCTGCGTACTATATGCTGAAATTTCGTATTATATGCTGAAATTATGATAATGCGGTCCGAAACGTTCGAATGCGGCGCGGTCGAGGGCTTCGCGGTCGTCCGGATGCGCTATGCTGATCAGCAGTTTCGCGCGTTCCTGCATGGAACGGCCGTACAGGTCTGCCGCCCCGTATTCGGTCACTACCCAGTGCATGTGGGCCCGGGAAGTCACTATGCCTGCTCCTTCGGCTACGACCGGGGCGATTTTGCTTATTCCCTTTTTTGTCCTTGACGGCATGGCTATGATGGCTTTGCCGCCCTGCGAGAGCGAGGCTCCGTACACGAAGTCTATCTGGCCTCCCACTCCGGAATAGAATTTCTTACCGATAGAGTCTGCGCAGACCTGTCCCGTGAGATCTATTTGGACGGCGGAATTGATGGCCACCATTTTCGGATTCCGCGATATGATGTGCGGGTCATTGGTGTAGCCCACGTCCATCATGGCTACCATAGGATTGTCATCTATGAAATCATAGCATTTGTGGGAGCCGAGCAGGAATGTCGCCACGATCTTGCCCTTGTCGGTCACCTTGCACGAGCCGTCTATCACGCCCTTGTCCACCAGGTCCAGCACCCCGTCGGCGAACATTTCGGTGTGGATGCCGAGATGCCTGTGCCCTCCGAGCTGTGCCAGGACAGCGTTCGGAATGGCGCCGATTCCCATCTGCAGGCACGAGCCGTCTTCTATGAGCTCCGCGCAGTGCTTTCCGATAGCGGTTTCTATTTCGTCCGGCTCCGTGAAATGTCCCGGAACGAGGGGAGTGTCATCTTCCACGAAAATGTCTATCAGGTCCATGGGAATCATTGCCTGCCCCCAGGCCCTCGGCACGTTTCTGTTTACTACGGCGATGACGGTCTTGGCGCATTCTATGGCTGCCAGCGTGGCGTCAACCGAAGTGCCTAACGATACGTAGCCGTGCTTGTCCGGAGGGCATACCTGGATCATGACCACATCGCACGGCAGGGCGCCGCACCTGTACAGTTTCTGCGTCTCGCCGAGAAACACCGGTATATAGTCCGAATAGCCTTCCTGTACGCTTTTGCGCACATTGGCACCGATGAAAAAGCCCTGGTGGAAAAATATTCCTTCGAACCTGGGGTCGGAATACGGCGCGGGGCCTTCGGTGTGCAGATGGTGTATTTTCACATTCTTGAGTTCTCCTGCCTCGCCTCTGCGGCACATGGCTTCGATAAGAATGCCCGGAGCACTCGCAACGCTGCTCAGGTGGACGTGGTCTCCGGATTTTATCGCTTTTACAGCTTCGTCGGCACTGACGAAATGAAGATCTTTTTTCATAAAGGACGGGGAATTAAACAGTTCTAAAGTCCGTAACAAGTCAAAAACTTCCAAAGGTAATATTTTTGACATTTTATTCCTATTTTTGCACGGCAAAATTCTATCGGTACCATGAAATCAAGACAGGAAAAACTCGAAGCGTTCGGACGCATATTGGACATATTGGATGAACTGCGGGTCAAATGCCCGTGGGACAGGGCGCAGACCACCCAGTCCCTGAGACCGCAGACAATCGAGGAGACATACGAACTCAGCGACGCCATCCTGAAAAACGATGATGCAAATATTTCGAAAGAGCTCGGTGACGTGCTTCTCCATGTGCTTTTTTATGCGAAAATCGGGGAGGAAAACGGCACGTACGATATCGTGGATGTCATAAACCATCTTTGCGACAAGCTGATATACCGTCACCCGCACGTGTTTTCCTCCGTCCAGGTGGCAGATGCCGCTGAAGTGGTGAAAAACTGGGAGCAGCTGAAAATCAAGGAAAAGGACGGAAACAAGAGAGTCCTTTCCGGGGTGCCGGAGACCCTGCCTCCGCTTCTGAAGGCATACAGGATGCAGGACAAGGCCCGCGGAGTGGGTTTCGACTGGGAAGAAAAGTCCCAGGTATGGGACAAGGTGAGCGAGGAACTTGGGGAATTCAGGGAGGAACTCCGTTCGATGGAGTCTTCGGCTACGGAGCAGGACAGGAAGGCCGCATCGGACAGGGCGGAAGGCGAACTCGGAGACTATCTGTTTGCAATAGTGAATGCCGCCAGGCTGTACGGGCTGAATCCGGATACGGCGCTGGAGCGGACTTGCCATAAATTCAGGCAGAGATTCACATATCTGGAGGAGCATACGATCCGTCAGGGCAGGAATCTGAAAGACATGTCATTGGAGGAAATGGATGCCATCTGGGACGAGGCCAAGGCAAAAGGCCTGTAGCGGCTGCTGCCTGAGGGTTGTCCGGCGTGGCATGGCTGATAAGGAATTAAGGAACAGGAAATAAATGGCGTGAAATGGAGGGAATAGCGGAATGGCAGGAAAGGACCGGGCTGCTGTTCGGGAAGGACGGGCTCGATAGACTCGCATCATCGTGCGTGGCCGTGGTCGGGGCAGGAGGCGTGGGAGGCTATGCCGCCGAAATGCTGGTCCGTGCAGGCGTGGGAAAACTCATTGTGATAGACAGCGACACCGTATCCGTCACGAACAAGAACAGGCAGATTCTCGCCCTCGATTCCACGGTCGGGAAATCCAAATGCGAGGTCATCGCCGCCAGGCTGAAAGACATAAACCCCGGACTCGAACTTTCCGCACTGCCGGTTTATCTCGAGGCCGGCAAAGTGGGGGAAGTGCTCGGAGGATATGACGTGGATTATGTGGTGGATGCCATAGACACGCTTGCCCCCAAGCTGGCGCTGATAAAATATTGTCTCGACAACCATATCCCTTTAGTGTCCTCAATGGGTGCAGGAGCAAAGACCGATCTGACGAAAATACGGATAGCGGATATTTCCCGGACTTTCAACTGCCCTTTGGCTTTTATTGTCAGGAAGCGCCTCCGGAGGGAGGGCATAAGGAAAGGGGTGCTTACGGTGTTTTCGGAAGAGCTCCCGGACAGGGCGGCGATAGTCGAATGCGACGAAAAAAACAAGAAATCGAATGCGGGCACCGTTTCCTATATTCCTGCCGTTTTCGGCTGCGCCTGCGCCCAGGCGGTGATTGCGGGATTGCTCGGGAAAAAATTATATTGAAAAATTTCAAAACAGTTTCTAAATTTGCAACTTTGACCTGAATGATTCCCGGGTCTGGACCCATTGTAATTGTATAGACTTGTCTTATGGCTGATTATAAAGTAGTTGAAGTCGTTTCCAAACGTGATCTGAAAAAGTTCATCAAGTTTCCGAACGAATTGTACAGGGATTGTCCCCAATACGTGCCTGCATTGGTCGCAGACCAGGTAAAGTCTCTGACGACGGTCTCGTCCGCCAAATACTGCCCCCACAAGATGTGGATGGTCATGGACGGAGGGAAGCCTGCCGGCAGGATATGCGGAATGATAAATCCCCGGTACAACGAGAGGTACGGCAAGAAAAGAGCCCGTTTCGGATGGTTCGACACTGTCAATGATTTGGAAGTGGCGCGGCTGCTTCTCGGTACAGCGGAAAAATGGGCTGAGGAAAACGGTATGGACGAGATACACGGCCCACTTTATTACAATACGCTCGGAAAGCAGGGCATGCTGGTGGAGGGCTATGAAAACATACCGCCTTTCAACTGCCTGTACAACTACCCGTACTACAATGACCTGGTGACGGCCCTCGGATATGAGAAGGAATGCGACTGGGTGCAGTACAAGCTGAGGGCCGACCAGCAGCTTCCGGACAAGATGCTGTCCATCGCCGACAGGCTCATGGCCCGCTACAAGCTGGTGGAGGGCGATATCGACAGCCTGAAACATGACAAGGCCCTGGTAAGGGAGTTTTTCCGGATATACAACGAGAGTTTTTCGGAAAGCGTGTACAATTTCATTCCGTTTACCGACGAGGAAATAGAGGAGGAGGCCTCGCAGACCATAGGCCTTTTGGACAAGCGCCTCTGCTGCTTCCTTTTGGATGAAAACAGGGAGATTGCAGCTTTCGGCGTATCTTTCCCGTCCATTTCGAAGGCTTTGCAGAAAGCCCGGGGCTCGATGTTCCCGTTCGGGTGGATTCATTTCCTGAGGGCCCTGAAAAAATTCGATACCATAGATTTGATGATAAACGGCGCCGCCCCGAAGTGGCAGAATACCGGAGTGTCTTCGGTATATCATAATATTATGGCAAGGAAGTACCGCGAATCCGGCGTGAAATGGGCCATTACTAACCCTCAGATCGATACCAATTCCGCGTCTTTCGTCTGGGGCAAGTACGAGCATGAACTGTATATGCGGCGCAGGTGTTATGTAAAGACGATAGCAAACAAGGAGAAATGACATATGGCGGAAAATTCATTGATAGAAAAGATTGCAGGATTGCAGGAGAAGTATGACAGTCTCCAGAAGCAGCTTTCGGATCCGGAAGTGATTTCGGACATGAAGAAGTATGTGCAGCTGAACAAGGAGTACAAGGAACTGTCGCCTATCATCGAGGCCGGAAAGGAGTACAGGAAAATGGTGGACGACTATGATTCCGCCAAGGAAATACTTGCCGGCGAAAAGGACGAGGAGCTGAGAGAGATGGCCAAGGATGAAATAGCGGCCATCGAGGAGAAGATTCCTGGCATGGAGGAGAACATCAAGCTGCTTCTCATACCTGCCGACCCGCAGGACAGCAAGAATGCGATACTCGAAATCCGCGGAGGTACGGGCGGGGACGAGGCTGCCATTTTTGCGGGCGACCTGTTCAGGATGTATTCGAAATATGCCGAGAAGAAAGGCTGGAAGATAGAGGTGACCAACCAGTCCGAAGGCGCTGCCGGAGGATTCAAGGAAATCGTATGCAAGATTTCGGGGGACCATGTCTACGGCACCATGAAGTATGAGTCAGGGGTGCATCGCGTCCAGAGAGTGCCTCAGACCGAGACCCAGGGCCGTGTCCACACCTCTGCGGCATCCGTGGCAGTGCTGCCGGAGGCTGACGAGTTCGACATAGAGCTGAACATGAACGACATCAGGAAAGACACCTTCTGTTCGTCCGGGCCGGGAGGACAGTCCGTGAATACGACGTATTCCGCCATAAGGCTGACGCATATTCCGTCCGGAATCGTGGTGCAGTGCCAGGACGAGAAATCACAGCTCAAGAATTTCGACAAGGCTCTCGCCGAGCTCAGGACGAGGCTCTATAACATGGAGTACGAGAAGTATCTGAACGAGATTTCGGCAAAACGGAAGACCATGGTGTCTACCGGAGACCGTTCGGCCAAGATCAGGACTTACAACTATCCTCAGTCGAGGGTGACCGACCACAGGATAAACTATACCATGTACAATCTTCCGGTCTTTATGGACGGTGAAATCCAGGAAGTGATAGACCAGCTCCAGATAGCGGAGAATGCCGAGCGCCTCAGGGCTGCGGCCGAGTAGGAGGCGGGAGAATGGACCGGAATTTCGACAAGTATGCCGGGCAGTACGATGCCTGGTTTCTGAAAAACAGGAACGTCCTCTATTCCGAGGCTGCCCTGGTGGCCTATTTCCTTGAAAAGGGGGAAAGAATCCTTTCGATCGGCTGCGGCAGCGGCCTGTTCGAGCAGATATTGCGTACCGACTACGGCATAGTCATCACGGACGGGGTGGAGCCTTCATCAGATATGGCGGCTGTCGCAAGGGCCCGCGGCATGAATGTAACGGTGGCTACGGCGGAAGAATACGAAGCCTGCGGGCAGGAGTACGATACGGTGCTTTACAACGGCTGCCCCGGTTATATTACAGATCTCGACAAGGCTTTGTCCCACAGCTGGAAAGCATTGAAAAAGGGAGGGAAAGCCGTCCTGATAGATATCCCGAAGGAGAGTTCGTACGGGCTGCTCTACAATTTGGCGAAAGCGTTGGGCACATGGCATCATCCTCTTGTCGAGGGGACATATCCTGTGGACCCGTACCCGATAGAGCTCGTGGACAAGTCGAACTGGAGGACAACAGCGGAAAAGGTGGAAGCCATGAAAAAGGCCGGATTCGGGGACTTTTCGTTTGCCCAGACCCTGACCGCACATCCTCTTTATTCGAATGATGCCGTAGAGAAGCCCGTGCCCGGATACGACAGGGGAGACTATGTCGCTATATGCGGAATAAAAAAATAACGTAATGCTCGAAATGGAAAATCTTTGCAGGGATCTGGACAAGGTCCGGAAAATTTCCCCGCTCGTACATAATATCACCAACTATGTGGTGATGAACAATACCGCCAACGCCCTTCTGGCAATAGGGGCTTCCCCCGTGATGGCCCATTCGGTGGACGAGGTGGCGGACATGGCTTCCATCGCTTCCTCGCTCGTGCTGAATATCGGCACGTTGGAGGAATCATGGGTGGATGCCATGCTCATTGCGGCGGAAGCCGCACACAAGGCCGGAATCCCTGTCATATTCGACCCTGTCGGGGCCGGCGCCACTCCCTACCGGTCGGAGACTTGCCGCAGGATGCTGGAAGAATGCCGGCCTTCCGTGATAAGGGGGAATGCTTCTGAAATCATGGCATTGCTGAACGTGTCTTCCAGGACCAAGGGCGTGGACAGTACGGCATCGTCCGACTCCGCCGTCGCCTCCGCAAAGGAGCTTGCCTCCGCGACCGGTGCGGTAGTGGTCATAAGCGGGGCCGTGGACTATGTTACGGACGGAAGCCGGCTTGAGTCGGTGACTAACGGCCATCCCATGATGTCGAAGGTGACGGGCATGGGATGTACGGCTACGGCTGTCACCGGGGCCTTCGCAGCGGTGAACAACGATTTGTGCGAGGCTTCACTCCATGCCATGACGGTAATGGGGGTGGCAGGAGAAATCGCGGCCCGGAATGCAAAGGGACCGGGCAGCCTCCAGATGGAATTTCTCGATGCATTGTACTGTCTTGACGAGACTCTCCTGAGAAAACATGTCAGGCCATGAGACCGGAGCAGCTTGAACTTTACTTGGTGACCGACAGAGGGCTATCCCTCGGCCGGAGCATTCTGGATGTGGTATGCGAAGCCGTCAGGGGTGGAGTGACCATGGTGCAGCTCCGTGAAAAGGAGTGCAGTTCCAGGGAATTTCTTGAACTTGCCGTGGCCTTGAAGGAGCGTCTTTCCGGGACAGGCGTGCCTCTCGTCATAAACGACAGGGTGGACATAGCCCTGGCTTCCGGCGCGGACGGGGTGCATGTCGGGCAGAGCGACCTGCCTTGCGATATCGTGCGCAGGCTTCTGGGACCTGACAGGATAGTGGGACTTTCAGTGGAAAGCGTGGAGGATGCCATGAAGGCGAATGACTGCGATGTGGACTATATCGGAGTTTCTCCCGTCTTTTCCACGCCTACAAAGACCGATACGGCTCCGGCGCTCGGATACGAAGGATTGAGAGCCGTTGCCGGCCTATCCCGGCATCCGGCTGTCGGGATAGGCGGCATCAATGCCGGGAATGCGGCTGAAATCATCAGATGCGGTGCAGACGGGATAGCCGTGGTGTCCGCCATAATGTCGGCTCCGGACCCGTATGCTGCGGCTGCCGGATTGGCGGCGTCTGTCAGGACTGCCGTGGAGGCCCGGAAATGAAGTGGAGCGTGACGGCATGGGAGGCTGCGGCACCGGTATTCGAGAGGATAAAGGCCCTGCCTTTCATCAGGGAACTTGCAGCTGGAACGCTTCCGTACAGGAAATTCCTTTATTATCTCGGACAGGATTCCATTTATCTGAAAGAGTACGGACAGCTGATGTCGGTGATGGCGTCGAGATTCGACGAGCCTGACAATTCGCGGCTGTTCATGAAATTCGCCGGGGACAATCTCGATTCGGAGAAGGCATTGCATGAGTCGTATTCCGCGTGTGACGGTGCAGAGGCTTCCCCGACAACTCTTTTCTGCATGTCTCATTTGCGGCATCAGGTGACGGAGGAGCCTCTCGAGGTGGCTTTGGCATCTGTCCTGCCGTGTTTTACCGTTTATGAAAAGGCCGGCAAGTTCATTTATGAAAATGCAGTGACAGAGGGCAATCCGTACAGGGCCTGGATAGAGATGTACGGAGGAGATACTTTCGATGATTCTACGGAAAGGCTTTTGGAACTGTGCGATGAATATGCCGTGCGGGCTTCGTCCGGGATGCGGGACAGGATGACGCTGGCTTTCAGGGAAGGCGTGGAATCGGAGTGGAAGTTCTGGAACAGCGCATATCTTGCTGTCTGAATCTTCTCAGTGCGCGTGGCCGAACATGAAGCCGAGATATATCCTCGGCCCGGTGACGAAGTCATCTTTCATATTGCTGATATTCAGCATGTAATCGATTTTTATCACTAAATTAACCTTCGGCGTCAGCGCATATTCCGCACCTACGAACGGTGCAAAGGCTGCAAACCCGTATTTTCTGTATGAAATGCACTTTTCAGCCGTGTAGTCGTCACTGATTTCCGACAGGATGGTGGTATTCGTCAGGCTTCCGCCTCCTATGGTACCGCCTATGAAAATATTCCATTTGCCTGCATTCCATACGCAGTCCGCAAGGATTCCTCCCCAGCCTGTTTCCGCATGGCTGTCATTTTTCCCGTAATTCAGGGTGGACACGTATCCTTCCGCCCCTATTCTGAGATGTTTGCCGAAAAGGAATTTCATGGCTCCGCCAATCCCGTACGGGGCGCCGGATACGGGGACTTCCGTGACTGTTCCGTCCAGTGCGGCAATGCTCAGGCTGCTGCTCCCGACATATCCGGTGTGCAGCATCATTCCTCCTGTAAAACCTTTGTACTGCATTCGGTTTTCGGCCCGGCAGAGAAGGGCGGAGAGCATGCAGAAAATGAGTAAAAGGATACGCTTCATGTTTTTTTCCGTTGAAATTTTATTTGCCGTAATGAAATCGGGGCGTCAAAGATAAGAAACTGTTTTGAAATGACTATTTTTGCAGTTACTAAAATTTCTGATATGAGAAAATACAAGGTGGCACTGTCCATAGCGGGCAGTGATCCGAGCGGAGGCGCAGGCCTGCAGGCGGATTTGAAAACGTTTTCGGCATGCGGATGTTACGGAGCTACGGCCGTGGTGGCGGTAGTGGATGAAAATACGGCAGGGGTGACCGGAGTGCATCCTGTACCTGTGAATTTCGTGGTCGGGCAGATAAGGTCCGTTATGGACGATATCGGTGCGGATGCCGTCAAGATAGGTATGCTTCACAGTTCGGAACTGATAGTGGCGGTAAGGGAGACTCTCGGGAGGTATGATACCCGGAACATAGTGCTCGACCCGGTGATGGTGGCCACTTCGGGCGATCCGCTTCTGGAGGAGGATGCGGTCGGAACGTTGAAAAACGTACTTGTGCCTTTTGCAAGGGTCATCACCCCCAATATCCCGGAAGCCGAGATTCTCCTGGGGGAGCGGATACAGTCCCAGGACGATCTGCCCGAGTGCGCACGCATGCTGTCTCAGGACGGGAAAGTCTCCGTGCTCCTGAAGGCAGGGCATCTTTCGGATGAAAAATTAGTGGACGTATTCTACAATGCGGAAACGGACGAGATACTGAAATTGGAGTCCCGTCGGCTCGATACGAAAAACACTCACGGTACGGGCTGCACTCTTTCTTCTGCGGTGGCTTCTTTCCTGGCGAGAGGTTATTCCCTGAACGATGCCGTCAGAAGCGCCAAGGATTACATCACACGGGCCATAGAGGCCGGAGCCCGATACGAAATCGGACACGGGCACGGGCCGGTGCATCATTTTTTCAATTTCTGGGACTGATATCGGATATGGGTAAAAAGGGAATATTTTTCGACATGGACGGAGTGGTGATAGACAGTGCCCCGCTGTGGGACAGAATCATCTCCTTCCTTGTTTCCGGATACGCCCTGGATTTGTCCGTTCTGGACAGGGTGGACGACGGTTACAATCTTTCCACGAAGGAGGCCATAAGGCTGGTACTGGAGGAAACAGGCCGTTTTTCAAAGCCGCTTTTCGATGAAATAATGTCTTGCGTCGACAGTGTGTATGCCGCCGGGATGCCGCATCTGACAGCCCTTGAGCCGGGCATGTCGGAGACTCTCGGCATGTTGAAAGCCAAAGGCGCTGTCATGGCGTTGGTGAGCAATTCCTCCCGCAGCCAGGTGGAAATGATTCTGGATTACTATCATTTGCGGGACTGTTTCCATACTGTGGTGACGGCCGATGACGTGACTAAGGGAAAGCCTGACGGTGAGCCGTACCGCAGGGCCATGGAACTGACCGGAATCCATGCTGACGAAGCCGTGGCCGTGGAGGATTCTCCCACCGGTGTCTACGCTGCCGAGGATGCCGGGATAGAGTGTCTCGTGGTGACGGCGTCGCCTGATTCCCGCAAGAATCTGTACGACAGACTATATGACATGGTTGCCGGATAACCGGATAATTTAACTTCAAAAATATTTTCAGGAAGATGAAAAAGATCATTAACCCGTGGCTCGGACTGGAGTCCGAAGGCTACAACTGTTTCGGATGTGCGCCGACGAACAAGTACGGCCTTAAAATGGAATTTTATGAAGACGGGGACGACGTAGTATCATACTGGAATCCTTCTGACGACTATCAGGGCTGGCTTCATACCCTTCATGGCGGCATCCAGTCCACCATCATGGATGAAATAGCCATGTGGGTCATCGCACGCAAGCTCCAGACTTCGGGCATGACGACCAGGATGGAAATCAAATTCAGAAAGCCTGTTCCGACTGGTCCGGACGTGAAAATAGAAGTCCGTTCGCATATCAAGGAGATGAAAAGAAATTTCGCCATCCTCGATGCTGCGATCATGCACGGGGGAGAGGTATGCTCGGAGGCGGAAATAACGTATTTCTGTTTTCCTAAAGAAAAAGCAGCCTCGGACTTTTATTTCCGCGGCTGCAATGTAGAAGAGTAAGAGGGTGACCCCGAAACCTTTTTAATCGTTTCCGGCAGGCTTTTCCGCCAGGGCAAATGAAAGATCGCCGCGGCAGCAAAGTTTGCCGTTTACTTTGAGGACCGCTTCCGTAAAGAAGATGTTGCCCCTTCTTCCGGTCAGCTTTGCAGTCACCTCGCAGAGATCGCCCGGACGTACCATATTCTTGAACTTGACGTTGTTGATACCCGTGTAAAGGGTCATCTTGCCCTTTACTTCATCCTTGACAAGAAGAACGCAGCTCTGGGCCATGATTTCGCACTGGATGACTCCCGGGACGATAGGATTGCCCGGAAAATGTCCCCTGCAGAAGAATTCATCTTCCCTGATGCGGTATTTGGCGTGAGCCACACCTTCGTCATCGATTTCTATTTCATCCACGAGCAGCATCGGCTCGCGGTGAGGCATATATTCCTTGAGTTCTTCTCTGTTCATATGCTTTTCTGATATTTCGGGTTGTGCGCTATTCTGCCTTGCGGAAGGCAATGCAGCCGTTGTGTCCTCCGAATCCGAGGGAGTCGGAAATGGCGATGGTAAGATCCACCTTCTCAGCCTTGTTCGGAGTGTAGTTCAGGTCGCATTCCGGATCCGGCGTGTCGAGGTTGATGGTAGGAGGCACGATGCCGTTCTTCAATGCCAGTATGCTTGCGATGGCTTCTACTGCACCGGCAGCACCGAGCATGTGTCCCGTCATGGATTTCGTGGAGCTGATATGTGCCTTGCGGGCGTTTTCTTCACCCATTGCAAGTTTGAATGCAGCCGTTTCAGAAGAATCGTTCAGATGTGTTCCGGTACCGTGCGCATTGATGTAAAGCACATCCTTGTCGTTGTACCCGGCCTCGGTGAGAGCCATTTCTATGGCTTTTGCCTGGGTTACGCCGTCTGGTCTCGGAGCTGTCACGTGATGTGCGTCATTCGTGTTTCCATAGCCGCAGATTTCAGCGAAAATCTGTGCTCCGCGAGCCTTTGCATGTTCGTATTCCTCGAGAATAATCATTCCGGCGCCTTCCGCCATTACGAAGCCGGCCCTGTTGAGGTTGAAAGGAAGTGAAGCATATTTCGGATCCTCGGCTTTTGAAAGGGCCTTGGCGTTTGCGAAACCTGCTATTCCGAGAGGAATGGTGGCAGCCTCGGAGCCTCCGGCAATGATGGCGTCTGCATAGCCATGCTTGATGGCGCGGTACGCCTCGCCGATGGCATGCGTCGAAGTGGCGCAGGCTGTGACGATGTCAAGGCTCGGACCGCAGGCCTTGTTCCTTATGGCTACGTTGCCGGTAGCGATGTTGGATATCATGGTCGGGATGAAAAGAGGGGAAATCCACTTGGCGCCGTCCTTGATCATTTTTTCAGTTTCCCTGTACTGGGTGGTGAAGCCTCCGATTCCGGAACCTACATATACCCCGAATCTGAACGGATCTATGTTTCCGCCCTCGTCCGAGTTGAGCCCCGACTGCTTTACGGCTTCATATGCGGCAGCCACCGCATATACGGTAAACTTGTCCTGCTTGCGTGCAAAAGCCGGCTCTATGCCGTAGTCTGCGGGATTGAAGTTCTTTACCTCGCCGGCTATCTTTACCGGAAGATCATCAGTCGGAAACGCCTTGATGAAGTCTATGCCGCAGACCCCGTCCATAAGGCTTTTCCAGAAATCGGCTACATTGTTTCCTACGGGAGATACTACTCCCATGCCTGTTACAACTACTCTTTTATTCATCTCTTGAAGTTTTAGTACATTCTTAATGTAATTAATAATGTCCCGTTACCACTCTAATACGGCGGCTCCGGAAATGAAACCTGCTCCGAATGCGCTGAGCGCCAGTATGTCACCTTTCTTGATGGTGCCGTTCCTGCTGCATTCGTCCAATAGTATCGGGCAGCTTGCGGACGAGGAGTTCCCGTGATTCTCCACGTTGTGCGGGAACTTTTCATCCGGCTGCTCGAGCTGGTCCTTTATGGCGTTGATGATGCGGATGTTGGCCTGGTGCAGGAGGAACTTGTCCACGTCGTTTGGCGTCATGCCCAATTCATTGAGCAGATATTTGATGTCCCCGCTTGAAGCCTTCACGGCAAACTTGAATACATCCTGGCCTTTCATCTGGAGCGGAATATTTACATCTTCCTTGGTGATGTACGGAGTCGGCTCCAGCGCCCTGATCTGATACAACTTGTCGGTGGCGCTTGCTGCCGATAGTTTGGTGCCCTTGATATTGTTTCCTTCCGTCAGCACTGCCGCACCGGCCCCGTCGCCGAACAGGACACATACGTTCCTGTCTTTCCAACTCGTCATCCTCGTAGGCTCCTCCGCGCATACTATCAGCACGTTCCTGACTTTGCCCGCCTTGCTGTACGACTCTGCCAGGTCGAGGGCGTATATGAAGCCTGCGCACGCACAGTTTATGTCTATACATGGGCAGGCGGCTCCTATGCCTCCCTGGATAATACAGCTCAATGACGGAGTTACATATTCGTTGACGACATTAGAGCAGATGATGAAATCCAGTTCTTCCGCTTTCATTCCGGCGTCGTCGAGGGCCTTTTTTGCAGCCTCGATGGCCATGTCTTCCAACTTTTCATCAGAAATGACATGCCTGCACTTGATGCCGGTCCTCGGTGAGATCCATGCGTCGCTCGTGTCGAGAAATTCTGAAAGCATGTCGTTTGTGACAATTTTCTTAGGAATTACACTTCCCGTTCCAATGATTTTCATACTCTATATGATATAACTTTTTTCTTAAATCATACAAAAATAGTCGCTATTTCCCGAAGTGTAAAATGTTTGTGGCAATTCCTTGAAATTTGTGGCATACAGACTGCAAATGTGGCGAAATTTCTTTATTTGTGGTAAAAATCCTATATTTGCAGTGACAAAATCCTGCCGTGATGCTCCGTAAGCTGCCGAGATACCTTGTAGAAAAGCATCAGCTCACAGGTACGGTTACCTTTGCCGTGCTATTTGCGCTGATTTTCCTGAATATTGTCGTTCCGTTTTCGGATACGGCATGGTTCCGGCTCGGAAATTCGCAGATGTTCCTTTTTACTGCGGGATTCGTCTTCATCGCCATACTGATACTTGTACTAAGCCGGACGGTCATGTACAGGGTCGGCAAGTCCTGCGATTTCACCTATCTGTCATATACGCTCTGGTGCCTTTCCGAGGTCATTCTGATTTGCCTGTTCTATACGTTCGTTACGGTGGAGATTGTCGGCTGCACGGACATGTCCCGGATGCATGTCTTTCTGAAATCACTTGCATACGGAATCGTATCCCTGATAATACCATACATACTGTCCGGAATGTACTTCGCTATCATCGACAAGGACAGGACCATCCGCCTGATGAACTGCAGCAATGTCGTGTCCGACGAAGCCGATACGGCTAAGGAGGAAGACAAGATCACGCTTTTCGACAGCAGCGGGGCATTGAGATTGTCCGTCAGGACTGCAAACCTCTATTATATAGAGTCCAACGACAATTATATAAAGGTCTGGTACGCCGACTCCAGGGGTGAAATGAAGACATACATGCTCAGATGCCGCCTGAAAACGGTGGAGCAGAATTTCAGGGAGGGCGGGCCTTTGGTCAGGTGCCACAGAAAGTATGTCGTGAATCTCGACAGGGTAAAGGTGTTGAGAAAAGAAAGGGACGGCTATCGTCTCGATCTGGACAATGACGCCATCCCTTCGCTTTCGGTTTCCCGGACTTATGAGCAGAATGTCCTGTCCCGTTTCCTTTCGGCCAGTCCGGAAAAGATAGCCGGGGCGGAATAGTCCGTCAGCGGCGTTTTCTTCTTGCTCCCCTGATCCGCGATGCCGCCTGGACCATGGCCTCGTCAAGGAATATGTTCCTGGCTGCGAGTATGTCCAGAATGGCTGCAATGACAGGGAATACTGCCGTGAAAGAATAGACCATGCTGTCCTTTATGACACCCTCCGGCGGGAAGAAGTAGTCCACTCCTATCCATATCTGGAAGGCCACGAGCACTATCGCGGAAATGATGCACAGTCTCATCTGTATCATTCGCGCCTTGAACAGGGCGAGACACATGACGTGCGCGATGAAAGTCATGATGGTGAACAGCAGGTACGGTGTATATTCACGGTAAAGGATGACTCCTTCGCCCTCTCCGAAAACCGTTGCGAACCTGCTGAAGAACAGCGATCCTATCAGGACGGTAGCGATCGCCAAATACAAGGTCTGTATGCGCTGCCACATATTGGTGTACTTTTTCGGTTTGCAAACATACTAAAAATGGTGCTGACTTGAAAATAAAAGTCAGCACCAATGTCAATCCGGCGAACTTGCGGCGCCATGGACCGGGCTCACCCCTGCTTTACATCATGTCGTACTGGTGCTTCACCGGCTGTATCACGAAAGTGAATTCATAGTCGCCGTAATGCAGCCTGTATTCGTCCAACGGAAGCGCACCCCAGCTGTTGACACAGCCGAGCCCCATCTGCACCTTGTCAACGCATATGTTCGTGGAGCCGGATTTCACGAGGTCCGAAGGATGCCTGTTGTTCTTGCCTTCCCCGTCATCGAGCATTTCGATGCTGTATTCGAGGGCGGATGCCGAGAACGGAGCATCACTGTAGAATTTCAGTCCGCTGCCGGAATTGTCAATGACTTTCCACCATCTCAGCCCGGCCTTGGTGCCGGTCTCCTGCGGCCTGATGTACGGATAGAACTGTTCAGCCACGCTTTGCCTGTACAGTCCGACAAGTGCGGCGTGCTGCCTGTCGGCATAGTTCTCGAAAGGACCTTTGCCGTAGAATTCAAGCGTATTGTACTTTTCAGGCATTTCGAAGCGCATGCCGAAGCGGTACATGTCAGGTATGCCGGCTGCGTCTCCCGCCGTCATTTTCTGGGTGACCTTTACAGTTCCATGGTTGTTTATGACGTATTCTATCGTCAGTCCTGCCTTCACGTCCGGAATCTCATAGGAGGCCGTCACGCAGGCCATGCCGTCCTTTACGGAATGCTCGAGTGAGTTCAGCTTGAATGCCGGATTCTTCCATACGGCGTATTTCTGCTGCAGCCATGCTCCGTAGTCGTTGTCTGTCCCTGCCCTCCAGAAATTCGGCCTCAGTTCGGAGCCTTTTTCCATCAGGCTTTTCCCGTCATATTCGTAAAGCGACATGAAACCTGTCTTCCTGGTGAATTCTATGCGGAAGTTTTCGCCGGTGACGACAAGATACCTCTCGTCGTTGTCTGCGAATTGCGGCGCCGGTATGGTTTCATTGCTGCGGACAGCATTCGAAATGGAAGCATCGTAGCCGTAGCCGGAAAGAGGAATCTGGTTGTATGCTACGGTATATCCTGCAGGAAGCGGATCTTCCGCATTTTTCAGACGGTAGCATACGTTGAGCATCCATTCCTTTCCGTTGCCGGTCAGGCTGCCGTCATATCCGAGAGCTATTTCCGCACTTTGGCGCGGAGCTATGTCGATATTCTCCACCGAGCCGGTCTGCATCACGATTCCGTCGGCAAGCAGCTGCCATTCGAGCCTGTAGGCTGAAAGATCCCTGAAGAAATATTCGTTGTACACCGATACGGTGCCTTTGTCCATGTCTGCCGGGGACGTCCATATCGACTGATGGATGTGCTTCACTTCATATGCGTGAGGATTGAAGTTCCTGTCCGGGCTTATAAGGCCGTTGTTGCAGAAATTCTGGTCCTTGTCCACGTCGTAGCGGTCGAAGTCTCCCGCATAGCCGTAGAACTGTTTGCCGTCCGCATTGTACTGTCTCGGAGACTGGTCCACGAAGTCCCAGATGAAGCCTCCCTGATAGACAGGATATTTGCGGATAAGGTCCCAGTATTCCTTGAAGCCGCCTTCCGAATTGCCCATTGCATGGGCGTATTCACACTGTATAAGAGGTTTGGAAGGGTTGCTTTCGCAATATTTGACGCAGTCTTCGTAGCTGTAGTACATAGGGCAGAATATGTCGGTGGCATATTCATGTTCGGCCCTTTCGTATTGTACGGGACGCGACGGATCTTCTTTCTTCACCCATTCGTAGCATTTCTCGAAATTCACTCCGTATCCGGCTTCATTTCCGAGCGACCAGAAAATTATGGACGGATGGTTGAAGAATTTCCTTACGTTCCTTTCGTTCCTTTCCAAATGCGTCTGTTCGTACAGCGGGAACTTGGCGAGGCTCTGTTCTTCGTAGCCCATTCCGTGCGACTCTATGTTCGCTTCCGCCACCACATAGAATCCGTATTTGTCGCAGAGCTCGTACCAGTAGTAGTCATCCGGATAGTGGCATGTGCGCACTGCGTTGATATTAAGCTGCTTGAGACGGAGGATGTCCTGGAGCATGCGTTCCTTCGACACCATGTATCCGCCGTCAGGGTCCATTTCATGCCTGTTGGCACCCTTGAACAGTACCGGCTGTCCGTTTACAAGCACCTGGGCATTCTTCATCTCGATTTTCCTGAAACCTACCTTCACGGGAATGACTTCCGTGCCGGCGCCGGATACGGATGTGGCTGTCAGGGTGTACAGGAAAGGCGTTTCGGCTGTCCATTTGGCAGGGGAATCCACCTCCATGGCTATATCCAGGCTGCCTTTTTTCCCTGAAACGGTCTTTCCCGCCACCACGCTGCCTGCCGGGTCTGTCAGGGCAAGCGTGACCGTGCAGCTTCCTGTCAGATCGAGACGGATGTCGAGAGAGCCGTTGTCATAATTGCCGTCGAGATCCGGAGTGACACGGATATCCTGGATGCGCACCTTCTCCCTGGAATACAGGTAGCAGTCGCGTGCCACCCCTGAATATCTCATGAAATCCTGGTCCTCGAAATAGCTCCCGTCGCACCAGCGGAACACCTGGAAGGCAATAAGGTTTTTCCCCGGTTTCACGTATTTCGTGATATCGAATTCCGCATCTAACTTGGTGTCCTCGCTGTAGCCCACGAATTTGCCGTTTACCCACAGGTACATGTTTGAAGACACGCTTCCGAAGTGGGCGAGTATCTGTTTCCCGTTCCAGCTGTCAGGTACGGTCACTTCCCGCCTGTACGAACCTACATGGTTGCCGGTCACCGGAACTTCCGGAGGGTTGTTCTTGAACTGATACTGCCATGCGTATCCTGTGTTGTTGTAAAGAGGTGCGCCGTAGCCGTTCAGTTCCCACATTCCAGGCACCTGGATGGTGTCCCAGCCTTTGTCGTTGAAGCCGGTCTGCCAGAAATCCGTCGGACGCATGTCGGCATCCTTCACCCAGTTGAATTTCCATGCCCCGTTTATGGACATGTAGTTCGATGAAGCGCTCCTGCATCCGGCCGCGGCTTCTTCCGCACTCGGATAGGCAAAATAGTTCGTGTGCATCGGAGCCCTGTTGACGGCATTGACGAGAGGGTCCTGCCATTCCGTCTGCTCCATGGCCGACATCGCTCCGGAAATCAGCATGGCGGACGCGAGGGCGGTAGTCGTTAAAAATTTCATGAAAATCTGTTTTTAGTGTATTTGAAAATTAAATGTGTTGTCCACGTAAAATTTCAAGTTTGCTAAGATAGTCAAATTTTATTGCAAACCCGCATTGCCGCGCATAAATGCCCGCATATTGTTCGGCCGGAATCAGAAACTGCACTGAAATTTTTCAATATGGATTTTATTAAGTATTTTCGGGGAGAAATTTCCTGAAAATTTCAAGACAAGTTTCATAACCATAACCATATTTTATAGAAATGAATTTTTTTAGCCGAATCATGATTGCCGTTTCGGGAACGGCAGTTTCAGTTCTCAGCCTCGGTGCCGTGAACATAGTGCCAATGCCTGCCGAGATGAAAGAAAACCGGGCAGTCGTGCAGCTCCCGTCGGACAAATTGAAAGTATATGCCGCAGACCCTGCCTTGGAGCCCCTCGTGGATGTCTGGGCGGAATTTCTCGGGAAACCGTATCGTCCGGGGACGGAAAAGCTGTCTACAGGTTTTACAAGGATCGTATCGGAAACCGTCCTGCCGAAAATCAGGGAAGCCAGGGACATGTCTGCGGCTGACATCAGGTTGGACATCGACAGGTCACTTGCGGAAGAAGAGTATGTACTGACAATAAGTCCGGAGGAAAAGGTAGTCATAAGCGGAGGGACCGCAAAGGGAGTATGGTGGGGCATGCAGACTCTCAGCCAGATACTCGTGCAGTCGGCTGCTTCTGCCGGAGACGGGAAGCCGCTTTCTCTTCCGGGCCTGTATGTCAGGGACAAGCCGCATTTCTCATACAGGGGTGCGCATTTCGATCCGTGCCGGCATTTCTTCACCGTGGATGAGCTTAAGACTTTCATCGACATCATGGCCCTGCACAAGCTGAATACCCTGCACTGGCACCTTACGGATGACCAGGGCTGGAGAATCGAAATCGAAAAATATCCTCTTCTTACCAAGGTCGGCACGGTGAGAAAGGAAACGAAGGTGGGCCATATCAATGACAAGGAAGCCGGCTATGACGGGATTCCTTACGGCAAGGGATGCTACTATACAAAGAAGGATGTACGGGAAGTCCTCGAATATGCTTCTGCCCGCCAGATTACGGTGATACCGGAAATAGAAATGCCGGGACATGCCGTGGCCGCCCTGACGAGCTATCCGTGGCTCGGATGTACGGGAGGTCCGTACGAGGTGTGGACCACCTGGGGCGTAAGTGAAGACGTGTTCTGTATAGGAAAGGAGACTACGTTTGATTTCCTCGAGGATGTCCTGGACGAGATTTGCGAGATGTTCCCGTCGGAATACATTCACATCGGGGGCGACGAATGCCCGTCCGTCAGATGGAAAGACTGCCCGGACTGCCGGAAACGGATGCAGGAAGAAGGCCTGGAGTCGGAGCGCCAGCTGCAGGGATACCTTCTGCACAGAATCGAGAAATATCTGAATGACAAGGGCCGGAAGATCATCGGCTGGGACGAAATCCTGGAGGCGGGAGTGACTCCGACCGCGACTGTCATGTCCTGGAGAGGTCCGGAAGGCGGAATAGCGGCGGCAAAGCAGGGAAATGACGTGATAATGGCCCCGAATATCTATTTCTACCTGGACTACTATCAGACTGCCGATCCCAAGGCAAACGGCGAGCCGCTCGGCATAGGCGGTTACGTGCCTCTCGAGAAGTGCTATTCGTTCGATCCGTATGACAGGCTCAACGAGAATACGAAGAAACATATCAAAGGTATTCAGGCCAACACCTGGAGCGAATATATCGCATCGTTCGACCATTACCAGCACATGGACCTGCCGCGTTTTTCCGCCCTTTCGGAAGTGGCGTGGAGCGAGGACAAGACCTCATATGAAGATTTCCTGTCCCGCGTGACGGCTTCCATGAAGCCCATGTACGAGTATTTCGGCTACATTTATGCTCCTTATGTTTTCGAAGGGATAAAATAAAGCCGGGACCCGTACCGGGCGATATCCGAAATCTTGAATACTGAAAACCAAAAGCAGAAAATTATGATACCGGAATCCGAACTGATTATCAATGACGACGGCTCTGTTTTCCATCTTCATTTGAGACCTGAGGAGCTTGCCGACAACGTTATCCTCGTGGGTGACCCAGGAAGGGTGGACATGATATCGGAATACCTGGAGGACAAGGAATTCCGCCATCAGTCGAGGGAATTCGTCTCCGTCACGGGCAAATACGGGGGAAAGAGGGTGTCCGTCCTCTCCACCGGGATCGGGACGGACAATATAGACATCGTGATGAACGAGCTTGACGCCCTGGCCAATATAGACTTTTCCACAAGGGAGATCAGGGACAGAAAAAAATCCCTGAATATTTTGAGAATAGGCACATCCGGCGCCATCCAGCCTGATATCCCGGTGGGATCGTTCGTCTTTTCTCATATTTCCGTCGGATGTGACGGGCTTCTGAACTGGTATGCCGACAGGGACAGGATAGCCATCCCGGATATCGAGGAGGCTTTCAAGGCGCATACGGGCTGGAACAGGCATCTCCCTGATCCGTATTTCGTCAGGGCGGGGGAGGACATGTCCTCCAGATTCCTCGACTGTACCGTCAAGGGTATGACTGTCGCTGCATCAGGATTTTACGGGCCGCAGGGGAGAGTGCTCAGGATGCCTCTGGCAATGCCGGACATGCTCGACACCTTCGCTTCTTTCCGTTTCGACGGGTGGCGTGTGACCAATTTTGAAATGGAAGGCTCGGCTATTGCCGGGATTGCCGCCCATCTCGGGCACAATGCCGGTACGGTCTGCTGCATCATCGCCAACCGTTATCTCAAATCCAGCAATCCTGACTACAAACCGTATATCCGCAGCCTCATAGAGCTTTCTCTTGACCGCCTGACCCGATAATTAATTGTTACATTTATGGAACTGTACCGGATATTATTCCCCGTACAGTTCCTTTCTTGTCTGGCTTCCGGTCCTGACTATGGACGGGTCGTCTATGGTCATGTCGACGATGTATCCGGCCCGTTCCATTACGTTCCTTTGCATGAAGTCGAACTGATAGCCGGTGGTGCTGCCCATTATCGAGGCTATTTCATGTCCGCACCCTTCATATCTCAGGATATTGTAGCAGTATCCGAATTTTTCGAATCTGGCGGCAATCTTGTCCGAACCGAAAAATCCGAGGTTGAAAAAACGTATCTGAGTGTAGTTCACCAATTTGTCATCTGTCCCGTGGAACATCAGGGTAGGGGCTGGGCTTTCCGCGTATTTCAGTTTCCCGTGGCGGGACAATATGCCTCCGGAGAAGGAAATTACTCCTGCATAGCGGAAGTTTTCCGGCAGGATTCCGGCTGTGCCTGTCCTGTTGCACAGTTCGTAATCCGCCTGCAGGACCGTGATGGCGCCTGCAGACGAGCCGCAGATTACAATGTTGTCAGGATTTATTTCCAGGGCACCGGCATTGTCTATGATGTATCTCGTGGCGCTGAACAGGTCTTCTACGGCCATGTGTATTGCCCTGTCCAGGGCATTCACCTGTGCGATTCCCACTTTCGTTTCCCCTTTCAGCCCGAGCCTGTAATCTATGGCCACGACCTTGTATCCGTTGTCTGTCAGTTGCTTGTACCACGGCAGCAGATAGGGGTCATCCCTCGTGCCGGATATGAAGCCGCCTCCGAATACGAAAATCACTGTCGGTTTTTCCCTGTCTCCGACAAAGGTCCCGCTTCCTTCCGCAGGATTGTAGACATCCATGAAAAGTTCGCAAGTGTCCCTTTCCGCGAACATGTATGTCCCGTCCGGACAGATCGCAGGTGAATCTTCCCCGGCTGCTGCTCCGCATGTCGCAGCAATGGCAATGACTGCTGCCGCTATCGTTGTTTTCCTTAACATGATGGAATACGGTTGCATATGACATCATAAAGTTCTTCGGGCGTGCCGCACAGGAAGTGCGGATGCTTCATCTCCAGTTCTTCCCTGCTCCTGAATCCCCAGGTCACTCCTATCGTCGTCACTCCGGCGTTGGCCCCCGTTTCCATGTCCACATCCGAATCCCCGACATAAGCGACTTCATCTTTCCGTATTTCCCCGAAGGCCCTCTCTATCTCGCGTACGATTTCCGGGTCCGGCTTTATGGGCATCCCGTCTCTCTGTCCGAGTATCCGCAGGAAATTGCGCCCGCCGAAAAACCTGTGAACGAGAGCCTCCGCCCCTTCCTGGTATTTGTTGGAGGCCACTGCAAGCGTTACACCTTCATTTTCCAGTTTTTCGAGCAGCTCCGGGATTCCGGCGTAGGGTTTTGTGCGGTCGGCCTTGTGCTCATTATAATAAGGTATGAAAAAATCCCGCATTTTCATTACCGTTTCTTCCGTCCGCCTGTCTTCCGGCAGCGCATCGCGGAACAGATTGTATATTCCACGCCCTACGAGCTTGTTGTAGTCGGACATCGCCCGCTCGGGACATCCGCAGGATTTTAAGGCATGATTGCATGCTGTTCCCAAATCCTCGATCGTATCGAGCAGTGTGCCGTCGAGATCGAAAATTGCCAGTTTAATTTTTGTATGTGCCATGGTTTGGTACATTGAGATATTATTTTTGCATTGTAATTAAAAATCAGGAACTATGAAAAATACAGAATTTTCCCTTGATTCCATCAATGTGTGCGTTTCTTCAGAACAGTCTTTCCGCGACCTCATGGATTTCGTGAAAGAGTTCGATCTGGAACTTATGAATGTCAGTCTTTCATGACGGCTTTCGTCTGCATGCCCTCTGCCGTGATGTACAGCCGTTTCAGGCCGGGACCGGATGCCGGGCCGTTTGAGATGATGAAGTCCGAGACGGGATCTTCCACATATTTCCGGACAGACCGTTTGAGAGGTCTTGCCCCGTAGGCCGGATCGTATCCGGATTCGAGGATGAGTTTTTTGACGGAAGGCGGAATGTAAAGCCTGTAGCCTGCTTCCGCGATTCTTTTGCGGAGTCCTTTCAGTTCGATGTCCGCGATTTTCCCGATGTCATCCATTGAAAGCGGCCGGAAATGTATCTGCTCGTCTATCCTGTTCAGGAATTCGGGAGGAAAGAAATTCCTGACGGCTTTTTCGAGGATGCTCTTTTTCCTGCTTTCCCCGGAGCCGGATGAAGTGGTGAAGCCGAGTCCTGCACCGAATTCCCCGACTTCGCGGCTGCCGATGTTCGAGGTCATTATGATGATGGTGTTCCGGAAATCCACAGTCCGTCCGCTGCTGTCCGTGAGCCTGCCTTCATCAAGTACCTGGAGAAGCAGGTTGAATATATCCGGATGAGCCTTCTCCACTTCGTCGAGGAGGATGACGCTGTACGGCTTTCTCCTGACCTGCTCGCTGAGCTGTCCGCCTTCGTCGAAGCCGACATAGCCCGGAGGTGCGCCTATCAGCCTGGAAGCGGTGAACTTCTCCATGTATTCGCTCATGTCTATCCGTATGATATTGTCCTCGGAGTCGAACAGATACTCGGCAAGGGATTTTGCCAGCTGCGTTTTTCCTACGCCTGTCGGACCGAAAAAAAGGAATGTCCCCACTGGCCTGTGAGGGTCTCTTACTCCCGCCCTGTTCCTCCTGATGGCCTTTGCCACCTTTTCCACGGCTTCGTCCTGCCCAATGATGCGTTCTTTCAGCTTTTTCTCCATTTCCATGAGCCTGACCCGTTCCGATTCGACCAGTTTGGAGACAGGAATGCCTGTCATCACCGATATAACCTCGGCGACATCCTCTTCCTGTACGCACGGCAATTCATGCCGGCGCCTGACCGGATGGCTGATGCTTACCTTCGATCCCGCTTCGTCCAGGACGTCTATGGCCTTGTCCGGAAGGCATCTGTTGGTGATATAGCGGTCTGACAGCCTGACGCATGCCTCCAGGGCCTCCCTGGTGTAGGTGACGTAATGGTAGTTTGCATATCTCGGCTGGATGTTTTCCAGTATGGCCATGGTCTGGGCGAAGTCAGTCGGATCGACCTGCACTTTCTGGAAACGCCGGTCGAGGGCCCCGTCCTTTTCCACGATTTTGCGGAATTCATCCGATGTGGTGGCTCCGATACAGTGCACTTCGCCTCTTGCCAAGGCAGGTTTCAGTATGTTGGCCGCATCCAAGCTGCCTCCGGCTCCTCCGGCGCCCACTATCGTATGGAATTCGTCTATGAACAGGATGATGTCTGGATTGTCCTTTACCTCGCTTATGATGGCTTTCAGACGTTTTTCGAACTCCCCGCGGTATTTCGTACCCGCTACCGTGGAAGCCATGTCCAGGGATATGATTCTTTTGCCTGCGAGCACCGGAGGCACTTCTCCGCGGACTATCCTGATGGCGATTCCTTCCACTATCGCGGATTTTCCCGCACCCGGCTCGCCGACGAGCATCGGGTTGTTCTTTTTGCGCCGCCCGAGTATTCGGATTACCCTTTCGGTTTCATTCTCCCTGCCTGTCACCGGATCGAGTTTTCCAGACCTTGCGGCTTCCGTCAGGTCATAGCCGAATTTTTCCAGTGCGGATGCTTCTTTCCGCATTTCCTGTCCCTCGTCCGCGTTTGCTGCGCCCTCGTCCCCGTTTTCCGGACGTTCCCCGCCGTCTTCCCTGCTCCAGTCCTTGCCGGAATTTCCGAGCACCCCGGCGGCTTCCAGATAGCCGTGTATCCTGTCGTAGTCGGTACCTTTGTCGTACAGCCAGGTCTGCCCGTATCCGCTGACCGCATTACGGCACAGGGCGAGCAGCATGTGCTCCGGGCGGATTATGTCCGACATCATCTGCGATGCTTCCAGGATGGTGAGGCTGAGGGTGTTGTAGGCGCCTCGCGACAGGGATACCTTGCCGGAGTCCGAGAACGGGATGTACTTGTCCGTCCTTATCTTGCCGTCGATGAACTGCTTGAATTCGTCAAGGTCTATCCCTAAGGCCTGCAGGGTCTCGGCGGCCATGTTGTTCTTGTGCCTGATGATCCCGAGGAACAGGTGATCCGGAGATATGCCGTAGCTTCCGGTACGCATCGCTTCGTCGCGTGCGAAGTTTATGATGATATTGAGTTCTTTTGAAATTTTTATTTCCATATATCGTGTGTTGCTCCGCAAAGATAGGAAAACTCGGCCAAACTCGGTGTATGACGGCTTTGTTTTCGAAGAAAATTTAGTATATTTGCAGGCTATGTTCGTGCCGGATGAGTTTCCGGAAATGATCCGGCCGGTACGGCATTCAAGTATAAAGAAAACGGGAGAAATTATATGGATAATGAAAAGAATCCGATCGGGTCCGAAGTGCCGGCGGGAAGAATAGAGACGGTCAATATCGACAGGCAGATGAGGAGTTCGTATATCGACTATTCCATGTCTGTGATAGTGTCGAGGGCGCTGCCGGATGTAAGGGACGGAATGAAGCCGATTCACAGGAGGGTCCTTTTCGGAATGACGGGGCTGGGCCTGAGTTATTCCGGACAGACGAAGAAGTCCGCGAGAATAGTCGGTGAGGTAATGGGAAAGTATCACCCGCACGGAGACAGCAGCATCTATGAGGCGATGGTCAGGATGGCCCAGAACTGGAGCCTGAGATATCCTCTCGTGTTCGGCCAGGGAAACTTCGGGTCGATGGACGGGGACTCGCCTGCGGCAATGCGTTATACCGAGGCCAAACTTGAAAAGCTCGCAGAGGAAGTCATGGCCGACATAGACAAGAATACGGTTGATTTCCAGAACAACTTCGACGATACTCTCCAGGAGCCGACTGTCCTGCCTACCAAGGCGCCGCTCCTGCTGCTGAACGGGTCTTCGGGCATCGCCGTGGGTATGGCAACGAATATGGCTCCGCACAATCTCGGAGAGACCTGCGACGCCATCTGCGCATACATAGACAATCCGGACATTACGACGGATGAACTCATGCATTATATCAAGGGCCCGGATTTCCCTACAGGCGGCATCATCCAGGGGCATCAGGGCATCAGGGATGCGTTCGAGACGGGAAGAGGCAGAATAGTCATCAGGTCCAGGACGGAGATAGAGGTCAGCGAATCCGGCAGGGAGACCATAGTCGTGACGGAGATTCCGTACATGGTCAACAAGCGGGAACTGATAGAGAAGATAGTGGAACTCGTGGAGAACAAGAAGATAGACGGCATAGTCTATGTGAACGACGAGACCACGAGAAAGGGAATGCGCATCGTCATCAAGCTGAAGATAGGCGCGAATTCCAATGTCGTACTCAATACCCTTTTCAAATATACTCCGCTGCAGTCCAGTTTCTCGGTGAACAACGTAGCATTGGTGCACGGCCGTCCGAGAACGCTGAACCTGAAGGAGATGATCAAATATTTCGTCCAGCACAGGCACGATGTGGTGGTCCGCAGGACGCAGTTCGATCTGGAAAAGGCGAAAAAGCGTGCGCATATTCTCGAAGGCCTGCTGAAGGCCCTGGATGTGATAGACGAGATTATCGCCATCATAAGGTCGTCCCGCAGCGTGGACGATGCCAAATCCCAGCTGATAGAGCGTTTCGCGTTTTCGGATGCACAGGCTACGGCCATCGTGGAAATGAGGCTCCGGCAGCTGACCGGACTCGAGAGGGAAAAGCTCCAGGCGGAATACGACGAACTGATGAAGTTCATCGCCTACTGCGAGGAAGTCCTTTCCAGCTATGACAAGCAGATGGAGGTCATCAAGGATGAACTTCAGGAACTGAAACAGAAATACGGGGATCCGCGCAGGACCGAGATAGCGTTGTCCGCAGAGGAATTCAATCCTGAGGATTTCTATCCGGACGAGGATGTGGTCATCACCATTTCCCATCTGGGCTATATCAAGAGGACTCCGCTTACTGAATACCGCACCCAGAACCGCGGCGGCGTAGGCATGAAGGGAAGCGCTACCAGGGACGAAGACTTCATAGAGTACATCTATGTGGCCAACATGCACAGCACCATGCTGCTGTTTACCAAGAACGGCAGATGCTTCTGGCTGAAAGTCTACGAGATTCCGGAAGGGACCAAGACATCCAAGGGCCGCGCGATACAGAACGTGATAAATATCGAGCCGGACGATACCGTGAAGGCATTCATAAATGTCAGGAATCTGAAGGACGAGGAGTTTGTAAACAACAACTACATCGTTCTCGTCACCAAGAAGGGCATCATCAAGAAGACTCTGCTGGAGGCTTATTCCAGACCGAGGGCCAACGGTGTGAACGCCATCACTGTCAGGGACGGCGACGAACTTCTCGAGGCGTCCATGACCAACGGAAGATGCCAGATATTCCTGGCCGGCAGGGACGGAAACTGTGCAAGATTCAACGAGGAGGACGCAAGGCCGCTCGGCAGGACGGCTTCCGGAGTGAAGGGCATGAATATCAGCGACAGCGATGAAGTCATCGGAATGATATGCTATGATCCGGAGGCGGAAGACGCCGGCAGGAGGACTATTCTTGTAGTCAGTGAAAACGGCTACGGAAAGCGGTCCGATTACGAAGAATACCGCCTTACGCACAGGGGCAGCAAGGGTGTCAGGACGTTGAACATAACCGAGAAGACGGGCAAACTGGTAGCCATAAAGGATGTTACGGACGACAACGATCTCATGATAATAAACAAGTCCGGCCTTACCATCAGGATGAATGTTTCGGACATCAGGGTGGCAGGCAGGGCCACGCAGGGCGTGCGTCTGATAAACATCAAGGAAGGAGATGCCATAGCTGCCGTGTCGGCGGTAAGCAAAAGCGATGACGGGGAGGACAACCCTGGCGGGCCGGCACAGGCATCGGGGGAAGGCGCCGCTCCGGAGGAAGCCAGTCAGAATGAATAATAATACTTTAATCAAATTTTCATTATGAAACGTATTCTTATAGCATTGGCCGTACTTTTGACCATCCAGATGGCCGATGCGCAGGTGAAATCTCCTGCAGATGCCAAGAAAGCCGTAGAAGCCGCAGCGGAAGCGACTGCAAATCCTAAAAAGGCTGCCAAACCTGCGACCTGGCTCAAACTTGCCAACGCATATATGGATGCATATACGGCTCCGATGGGCAATGGCTGGATAGGTGCCAACAAACAGGAACTTACATTCATTATGGGGAATGACAAGCCGTCTTCCACCCAGAATGTCACCCTTGCCGGCGAGACCTACACCAAGGAGACTTACAATACGATGAACTACTACTACAATGCGAACAACCAGCTTGCATTGATCGAAGTTACCAAGCCTGTCTACTCTGATGCGCTCGACAAGGCGCTCGAGGCTTATCTCGAGGCTGCGAAGGTGGACGCAAAGGGCAGCAAGGCCAAGGATGTGGATGCAGGTGTGAAGAATGTTGCCGCTAAATTCGTGGAGCAGGGCATGAACAGCTACATGTTCGGCGACCTTAAGGCTGCGAGCGAAAATTTCGAAAAGGCAGTCAAGGCGTCCGAGTCCGCCCCGAATCCTGTCATTGATACCATGGCCGTGTACAATGCCGGCTTTACTGCCTGGATGGCCCAGGACTACGCAAAGGCGGAGCCTTTCTTCAAGAGGTGCATTGATCTGAAATATGAGGAGGACGGTGAAGTTTATGCCAAACTGGCCGATATCTATACCAAGATTGACAAAAAGGAAGATGCAAAGTCCATCCTGGAGACCGGTTTTGCGGAATATCCGCAGAATCAGAGCATCATCATCGGTCTGATAAACTACTATATCGAAAGCGGAGAACAGCCTGACGAACTGTTCCGCCTGCTCGACGTGGCAAAGCAGAATGAGCCGAACAATGCTTCCCTTTACTATGTGGAAGGCGATATCCACAGCAAGCTGGGACACAAGGACGAGGCCATAGCCGCATACATGAAATCCAACGAGATCAACCCTGACTACGAATTCGGTCTTATCGGCATAGGTATCCTGTATTACAATGAAGCCCTCGAGCTTCAGGACAAGGCTGCCAACGAATTCGACGATGCCAAATACATGGCTCTCGTCGAGCAGTTCGAGGCTGCGCTCATGAATGCCATCGAGCCTTTCGAGAAGGCATTCAACATCACCAAGGACAATCAGATCAAGGTGAGCATCGCAGAGTATCTCAAGAATATCTACTATCGTTTCCGCGATAAGGATCCTAAGTACGAGGAAGGATATAACAAATATTCCACTATTGTGGAAAACGGCCTTTAGTATGCGTGCCGGAGCGATTGCGCACAGCATGTGACTTTACGTCCGGATAAAAAGAGGGGATGGGTGCTGGCCCATCCTCTTTTTTGTATTCCCGCCTGAGTCCGCTTCTCTCGGCTTCGCTCGAGATGACAAAGGTGGGGCGCTCGTGGTGGACATTGCCCGGAGTCCCGGACGCGTCAGATTTCGAAAGCCTTGACGATTTTTGCCACCAAAGGATGCCGAACGATATCTTCGTTCCTGAAAAATATGCAGCTTACGCCCTTGATGTCTTTCAGCAGTCCTATACCCTTCATCAGACCGGATTCCCTCTTGTCCGGCAGGTCTATCTGGCTGGCGTCTCCTGTCACTATGAATTTTGCATCGCACCCCATTCTCGTAAGGAACATCTTAAGCTGCCCGAGATTCGTATTCTGCGCTTCGTCCAGGATAACGCAGGCCTTGTCGAGCGTGCGCCCTCTCATATATGCCAGCGGAGCTATCTGCACGATGCCTTCTTCCATGAAATCATTCAGTTTCTTGGCGGGAATCATGTCGCCGAGCGCATCGTAGAGCGGCTGGAGATACGGGTCCAGTTTGTCTTTCAGATCCCCCGGCAGGAAGCCGAGCCTTTCACCCGCCTCGACTGCCGGACGTGTCAGGATAATCCTTTTTATCTCCCTGCGCTTCAATGCCCTGACGGCGAGGGCTATGGCAATGTATGTCTTTCCCGTGCCGGCGGGACCCACCGCAAACAGCAGGTCGTTTTCGAAATATGCCTTCACCATTTCTTCCTGCGTACTGTTCCTCGCCCGTATGGGCTTCCCGTCTATGCCGTGCACTATGACGGCGTCGCCCCTCGGAATGAATTTTTCAGTCATCCGTTCCCCGTCGAACAGGTCTTCCACATCGTACGGAGTCAGATTCCGTTTGTGCAGCCTGCGTTCTATCAGCATATTGATTTTTTCTCCGAACAGCGTACAGTCTGATTCCGAGCCTTCTAAAAATATCTCGTCGCCCCTTACCGTGACCTTCAGCTGCGGAAACCATCCGCACAAGGCTTCCATGACCCTGTTCCCGGCCCCGTAGATTTCCACAGGATCGATGTTTTCCAGCTTTATCGTTTTCTTCATATATGTTTTGTTTCCATTCGTGTTTTATTGTTCTCCTCCATCCTCTATTCCGGTCGATTCCCTTATCCTGCAGTAGGTCGAAACCATCTTGTCGTATTCATATTCCTGCATCCATTCGCTCCTTTTCCCGATGTAGTCCTTTACTCTCACTGTAGCATGACTTTTTTTCAGGCGGCCCGGCAGCGATGACCACAGGAAAGTAAACCGCGGGACAGGGCACTCCGTATCTCCGAAACGCTCCTTTACGAGCGTGACTTCCGCCATCAGCCCTATCTGCGTGTCCCTGGCGCTCATGTTCGAAATGGCGTTCCCTAAAGAATAGATCACCGCAGTCTTTCCGGAACATCCGGCATTCCCGCCGTTTTCAATATACATCACGTCCTGAACGACATGCGGGTGAGTGCCTACAATCAGGTCGGCACCGTTCCCTGCAAGCCAGCGGGCCATTTCCTCCTGCGCATCCGAATGCTTTGTCCTGTATTCCTCTCCCCAGTGAGGCAGGGCTACGATAAAATCGGCTCCGGCCCTTTCCGCATGACGCATGGCCTTGAGAATCTGTTCCTTATCCATGAGAAAAGTGCCGGGGAAACGTTCCGGTATCCTGATGTTGGTCCCGTAGGTGAAATTGACGAAAGCTATCTTTATGCCGTTGACATTCATCATCAGCGGAAAGACCCGGGCGGCCTCCTCCACGGTTTCCGCACTGCCGGTCATCCTGATTCCGTACTTGCGTTCCATTTCCCTGTAGACGGACAGTGTCCTGAGCAGCCCTTTCCTGCCTTTGTCGAGGATGTGGTTGTTCGCCGTCAGGAATACGTCTATCCCGCATCCGGCCATGTATTCGGCATATGAATCAGGAGCGCTGAACGCAGGGTATCCGGTATAAGGCTCTCCCGCGAGGGTGAATTCCATGTTGGCCACGGCAATGTCCGCTTTCCGGAGATCATCCTGTATCCCGCTGAAATATCCGGAAAAGTCGAACGACCCGTCTTCCCGGCAGGCATTCTCTATCTGGGCCCGGTGCAGCATCACGTCCCCTATGAATGCCAGCACTGCGGTATCCCTTTCCATGACAGTGTCCGGCATGGACCTGCACAGAAGAATCGAATCCTGCACTTTGCCGGCATGCCGCCGGCTGCCGGGCAATGTCTGTCCGCCAGCTGCGCCCTGCATCAGGACGAGGATGAAGATGATGAAAAGACGGTTCCCGGATTGCATTTACATGTTATTCTTCTGGTGTTTTCCCGCCATGTCCGGCGGCGAATTCATATACGGTTACATTTTCGGTATTCAGCCTTATTTTAAGCCAGTTGGTAAATCTTTCCTTTTCTTCCCTGCTGAACGGTTTCGAAGTGAACGCACCCACCATTATCCCGTCCTTTCTCGAATAATCTCCCGCCGCGACTTCCGAGCCCCGGGCCACGAACATGGAATCTATCGAAGGATACTGGTTCACGGCCTCTTTGGTGACCTGCACATACGGTATGTCGTTTTCGTGCAGCTTCTTCAACTCTTTCCCCAACCTTTCTATTTCCGCTTCGCGCTTCGTGATTTCGCTGTCCGTACGCTCGTAGATTCCTTTCAGCAGTTCGGCTTCATCCGTCCCTTCCACTATGGCGTGCTCCTTGATGATGATTTGCTCTGGCTTCAGCCCGAACTCCTTCCCCGATTCCAGCAGGTTGTTCTTTTCGGATGCCGAAAGCGGCTCGCCCGTAAAATAGACCTCCACTTTGGAGCCGTTGCGGTGTTCGGTCTTATAGTCCAGAATGTAGCCTGAATACAAGTTCCTGTTGGCGTTTATGAATGCCGCCGCGTTCTCGTTGAACCTGTTCTCCCGTATCATCAGGATTGCCGACCATATGCTCGGGACAATCACTATGACCGTGGCCACGGTGATGATTCTCATGGCCCTTTTGCCCTTCCTCTCGTCCTTGTATTCGAACTGCTCGAATTTCATGTACTTGACGGTCAGGTATGTAGCTATGATGATGAAGATGCAGTTGATGGTAAAAAGGTAGAGGGCTCCGATGAAATAGCCGAGATTGCCTTTGGCAAGGCCGAAGCCTGCCGTGCATAACGGAGGCATGAGTGCGGTGGCAATGGCGACGCCGGAGAATACGGTGCCCTTTTCTTTCCGGCACAATTCGAAAATCCCGGCGAATCCTCCGAAAAACGCTATCAGCACGTCGTATATCGTAGGGTTGGTCCTGGCCAGCAGCTCAGTAGGATTCGACATGTTGAGCGGTGTGATGAGAAAGTACAGCAGGGATGACACGATGCTGATACCCATCATGACGAGGATATTTTTCAGGGACGACTTGAGCAGCCCCATGTCGTTTATGCCGAGCCCGAGGCCTATGCCGAAGACAGGGCCGAGGAGAGGGGAAATCAGCATCGCACCTATGATGACCGGTATGGAATTGATGTTCAGTCCTACGGAGGCGATGATTATGGAAAAGAAAAGTATCCAGACGTTGGGTCCCTTGAAATAAATGCTGCTTCTGATATTCTTTTCAGCGGCAGCCGTATCTATGTGCTCGGACAGATTCGCGATGGAGCTGAACTGTGCCCGTAAGTTTTTCCAAAAAGACATTGCGGATTCCTGAAATTTTATCATACAAATATATGCACTTTAAAAATTATATTGAAAAATTTCAAAACAGTTTCTAAATTTGCGACAATGTGCTAATTCGTTTTTTTGAGATGAAAATTCTGAAAAGGATTATTGGAATATCGCTCGTTTTCCTGCTCTTGCTGCCTGCCGGCGGCTGCGATGCCTTGCGGAAGCTGGCGGGACGGCCTACGGCTGAGGAGATAGAACTGATGCGGATAGAGAAACTGAAGCAGGAGGAGGCTGTGCGGCGGCACAGGATAGATTCATTGGCCCGCGTGCAGAAGGAAAAGGAGGATTCTTTGGCCATTATGGATTCATTGGCGCAGATAAAGGGCACGATTCTCAATCCATCTGAAATCGGGGGACTGTTTACCACAAAATTAGATTTCAGGTACTATATAGTCGTCGGCTCATTCAGAAGCAGGCACAATGCCGAAGCCCTTTTTTCCGAAGTGTCGCAGCGGGGATATCATCCTGTCCTGATAAGTTTCAGAAACGGATTCAACGCTGTTTCCGTTTCCCCGACGAACAGTCTCGGGGAGGCTTTTTCTTCATTGAAAAAAGTCAGGACGGAGAATTTCTGTCCGGACGACGTATGGATTCTCGTAAATGAATAGACGTATGGTTATGAACAGATTTGCTGCCATGCTGCTGTCGGTGGCCCTCGGGTTTCCGGCATATGCCCAGTATGCAGGCTCCGACGCATATTCCGATTTGTACGACAGTGAAACGGTCTCGTCATTCAAAAAGCATGTATCCTATGTTACGGCCGCGGACTTCGAAGGCAGGAAAGCCGGCTCGGAAGGGGAAAAGGCCGTGGCGGAATACGTTTATGACTGCCTGAAAGGATACGGGGTGGAGATGCTTACCGGGGCTGACGGCGAGGTTTTCGGCATTGCCCGCGTGCCTGGGGACACGCTGACTTCCCGCAATGTCTACGGATTCGTCCAGGGATATGACAAGTCCCTGAACGGACGCTACATAGTCGTGGGAGCCAGGATGGACAATCTCGGAACGAATGAAATGACCGTGGACGGCAGGAAGGTCACGCAAATCTATTCCGGTGCCAACGGCAATGCGTCCGGAGTGGCGATGATGCTTGAACTTGCCAGGTTGGTTTCCACCAATTCCCTGATATTCAGACGGTCCGTTATTTTCATAGGCTTCGGGGCCTCTTCCGAGACCTATGCAGGGGCCTGGTATTTCCTGAACAGGGCCTTTGCCGATTCCGGCAGGGTGGACGCCATGGTCAATCTCGACATGCTCGGAACGGGAGCGAACGGGTTTTACGCCTATACGGCATCGAATTCCGATTTGAATTCCATATTGTCGGAACTCTCCGGAAAGCTCCAGCCGGTATATCCCGAACTGAGGGCGGACGAGATATATCCTTCCGACCACAGGGCTTTTTATGCCCGTGAAATCCCTGCCGTACATTTTACCACTGGCCGCTATCCGGAACACAATACGCCGAGGGACACGTACTCCGTCATAGATTTCGGAATGATGGAAAAGGAACTCGAGTATATATACAATTTCGTGCTGGAACTTGCGAATACCGACAGGAGCATCACATTCCGGAACGAGCCGGCCCCCGTGAAGGCGGACAACATGGACGACGTGGTGGCTTACTTTGACTGCGACTACCGCCCGATGTTCCTGAACAGCGCCGATCCCCGCCAGTTCCTCGAGAAATGGGTTTACCAGTATCTGAGATATCCGGAAGAAGCCGTCATGAACGGCATCCAGGGAACTGTCCAGGTCAATTTCATCGTCGGCAAGGACGGAAAGATACGGGACGTTAACGTGACCAAGAGCGTCGATCCGCTTCTGGATGCGGAAGCCGTGAGGGTGATCAGCGCATCGCCGAAGTGGAGGCCTGGGAGGCTTCGGGGCGAGAAAGTGAATACGTCCATGACCATACCTGTGGAATTCCGCCTGGCAAAGAAAGGAGAGAAAAAACGCTTCGGTATCAGATAACATGACTATATTTGTAGGCTCTCCGGAGCCGCGGCGAACGGACATAATTGAAAAAACACCATATGGATTACGATTTCAGGAAGATAGAAAAGAAATGGCAGGCCTACTGGGCCGGACACCATACTTTCAGGGTGACGGAAGATGATTCAAAGCCTAAATACTATGTACTGGACATGTTTCCCTATCCTTCGGGAGCCGGGCTGCATGTAGGTCATCCTCTCGGATACATTGCGAGCGACATTTACAGCAGGTATAAAAGACTTTGCGGTTTCAATGTCCTGCATCCCATGGGCTATGATGCATTCGGTCTTCCGGCCGAGCAGTATGCCATCCAGACGGGGCAGCATCCTGCCGTGACTACGGCAAACAATATCGCCCGGTACCGCCAGCAGCTCGACAGGATAGGTTTTTCATTCGACTGGTCGAGAGAGGTCAGGACCTGTGATCCTGCATATTACAAGTGGACGCAGTGGGCGTTCCTGAAAATGTTCGATTCCTATTATGACAATGCGCGGCAGTCTGCAAGACCGATTTCCGAGCTTGTGGCCGCTTTCGGGAACAACGGCACGGAAGGCGTGGATGCAGCCTGCGGCGAGGAGATGTCATTTACAGCCGGGCAGTGGAAGGCGATGTCGGAAAAGGAAAAGGCGGATGTTCTGATGAATTACAGGATTGCCTACCAGGGAGTGACATCGGTGAACTGGTGTCCGAAACTCGGTACGGTGCTGGCCAATGACGAGGTGAAGGAAGGCTATTCGGTCCGCGGAGGCTATCCTGTGGAGCAGAAGAAAATGACCCAGTGGCAGCTGAGGGTTTCCGCCTATGCCGGAAGGCTGCTCGATGATCTCGAAGATCTTGAATGGACAGATTCCCTGAAGGACATGCAGAGGAACTGGATAGGCCGCTCCCATGGTGCGGAAATCGTGTTCAAGGCATACAACGGGGACAAGGAATACGATATCACCATATTCACGACACGTGCGGATACGGTTTTCGGCGTGACTTTCATGGTGCTGGCTCCTGAAAGCGACTGGGTGGAAAAACTTACGTCGCCGCAGCAGAAAGCCGCTGTGGAAGAATACCTTGCGATGGCCAAAAAGAAGACTGAGAGGGAAAGGATAGCGGAGACCCGGAAGGTGACGGGAGTGTTCTCCGGCTCATATGCCGTCAATCCGCTTACCGGACAGAAAGTGCCCGTGTGGATTTCGGAATACGTGCTGGCCGGGTACGGGACCGGAGCCATCATGGCCGTTCCTGCGCATGACAGCAGGGACTATGCGTTCGCCAGGACATTCGACCTCCCGATTGTGCCGCTTATCGAAGGATGCGACGTGTCGGAAAGCAGTTTCGATGCGAAGGACGGCATCATGTGCAATTCCGGTTTCCTGAACGGAATGACGGTGAAAGAGGCCATACCTGCCGCCATTGAATATGTCGAAAAGACCGGTATCGGCCACAGAAAGGTGAATTACAGGCTCAGGGATGCGATATTTTCCCGCCAGAGATACTGGGGAGAGCCGTTCCCTGTCTACTTCAAGGACGGTATCGCTACTCCGATGCCTTTTGAAAAGCTGCCTCTCGAACTGCCTGAAATAGACAAATATCTGCCTACGGAGTCGGGAGAGCCGCCTCTCGGAAGGGCTGAAAACTGGACTTATGAGGGATGGCCCATCGAGAAAAGCACTATGCCTGGATTTGCCGGCAGCAGCGCATATTATCTGAGATACATGGATCCGCACAACGATTCCGCCCTGGTCAGCGAGAAGGCGGACAAATACTGGCGGAACGTGGATCTTTACGTGGGAGGGACCGAGCATGCTACCGGGCATCTGATATATTCCCGTTTCTGGAACAAGTTCCTGTACGACCTGGGATACGTGTGCGAAAAGGAGCCTTTCAAGAAGCTGATAAACCAGGGAATGATTCAGGGCCGGTCGAATTTCGTGTACAGGATTATCAATACAAACACTTTCGTATCGTACGGCCTGAAGGATGAATATGAAACTACCGAGATACATGTGGATGTGAATATCGTCCACAACGACAGGCTCGATATCGAGGCATTCCGGAAATGGATGCCGGACTACGCCGATGCCGAATTCATCCTTGAAAACGGGGAGTACGTCTGCGGGTACGGCATAGAGAAAATGAGCAAGTCGATGTTCAACGTGGTGAATCCGGACATGATATGCGACACGTACGGCGCCGATACGCTCAGGCTTTATGAAATGTTCCTCGGTCCGGTGGAGCAGTCCAAACCGTGGGACACGAAAGGGATAGACGGAGTGAACAGATTCCTGAAGAGATTCTGGCGCCTGTTCTATGACAGGGACGGCTTCATCGTCACGGATGAAAAGGCTTCTCCGGAGGAATTGAAGACGCTGCATAAACTTATCGGCAAGGAGAAGGCTGACATAGAGGCGTTCTCATTCAATACTACGGTGAGCGCCTTCATGATAGCCGTCAACGAACTGTATGAGCAGAAGTGCAACAAGAGGGAGATTCTCGAGCCGCTCGTGATACTGCTTTCACCGTTCGCCCCGCACATATCGGAGGAACTCTGGGAAGCCCTCGGCCACAAGGAAAGCATTTCCTTTGCGACTTTCCCTGAATATGTGGAAGCATATACCGTGGACAATACCTGCACATACGCTGTATCGTTCAACGGTAAGACGCGTTTCACCGTGGAACTGCCCAAGAGCATGTCCCGCGAAGATGTCGAGGCTCATGTCAGGTCACACCCTTCGACCGCCAAATACGTGGGAGACTCGTCTATCGTCAAGGTGATAGTGGTGCCCGGCAAAATCGTGAACATAGTGATACGCTGATATAGTCATGTTGTCTGCAAAACGTATTTTATCCGCAGTGTGGGATTATGGTCTCGTGACTGTCGGTACCATACTCTATTGTTTGGGTTGGACATCGTTTCTGATACCTAACGGCATTGCCAGCGGCGGTGGCACGGGTCTGTGCACCATCGTGTATTTTGCCACCGGCATACCCGTATCGTATTCTTTCTTCGTGCTCAATGCCCTGCTCCTGATTCTCGGCTTCCTGCTTTTGGGAAAGGGTTTTGGATTCAAGACCATTTATGTAATCCTGCTTTCCACGGTGCTGTTCAAGGTGCTGCCTGAGTTCGACTCCCTGGTGGCGCATTTCGACGAAAGGCTCGTTGTGGCCGTAGTGGGAGGCATAGTCGAGGCCTGCGGCATCGGGCTTGTGCTTCTGCGGGGAGGAAGTTCCGGAGGGACGGACATTGCCGCCATGATTATCAACAAATATTATCCGGTATCTCCGGGAAAGGTCTACCTGTATTCCGACCTTTTCATCGTAGCTTCCGTCCTGCTCATTCCGGGCAAGACTGTCGAGGACATGATTTACGGATATGCCACCATGGTCACCTTTTCATTTATGATAGACGCCCTCCTGCTCGGACGCAAGTCCTCGGTACAGATACTCGTCTTTTCTTCGAAGTACAGGGAAGTGGCGGATTTTATCATAAATGAGATGGACAGAGGAGTGACCGCCATCTATGCCCAGGGATGGTACACCAAGGAGGACAGCAAGGTGCTGCTGATAGTTGCCCGCAAAACCCAGCTTCATCAGATTACCGGCGCCATAAAGTCCATCGATTCCAAGGCTTTCGTTTCCGTTTCCGCCGCTACGAGCGTATATGGAGAGGGCTTCGAGGAAATCAAGACAGGTCTGAAATTGAACAACAATAAACAGAAATCCGATGACAGTATTGAAAAAAACAGTCTGGACGACGATTAAGGAATACGCCCTGATTTCCCTCGGGCTTCTTTGCTATGTCGCCGGATGGTCGGTTTTCCTGATTCCGAACAATCTTATCGGAGGCGGTGTTTCCGGTATAAGTGCCATCGTGTACTATGCCGTAGGACTTCCCATGGGTTATACTTATCTGTTCGTGAATTTAGTGTTGCTGCTGCTGGCATTCAAGGTCATGGGCACCGGATTCGGAGGCAAGACCATCTACGCCATCGTCTTCACGTCAGTGCTCCTGAACATTCTGCCTCCGCTGATTCCGGAGTCGATATCCCAGGAACTTGCGGTATCGAACGGGAAAATGCTGTGTACCATTATCGGCGGAGTGATGACCGGAGTGGGCATCGGCATGTCCATTTCCCAGGGAGGAAGTTCCGGAGGCACCGACATCATCGCACTGATGGTGGCGAAATACCGCAACGTATCCCCGGGAAGGCTGATTCTGCTGATGGATGTGGTCATAATATTGTCCTCCATGGTTTTCCCTTCGTACTATGTCGGGACCGAAACCGTCATTCCGTTCTCCGAAAAACTGGCGACGTCGATTTACGGTCTCATACTCATTACGGTAAACGGATATACCATAGACATTTTCCTGTCCGGTACCAAACAGTCTGTCCAGGTCTTCATCTTTTCCAAGAAATATGCTGAAATAGCGGATGCCGTGACGCAGAACATGGGGAGAGGGGTGACGCGTATCCAGGCGGAAGGCTGGTACACCAAGTCCGAGAGCGATATCCTGATGATTCTGGCCAGAAAGACGGACCTGAATCTGCTGATGAAGTATGTGAAGGCTATCGACCCGAAGGCATTCATTTCCGTATCCAATGTCATGGGAGTCTACGGCCTGGGATTCGATACGCTCAAGGGAGGCAGCGCCCGGAGAGACAGAAAAACAGGCAAACCGTCAGACAAAAAACAAAAAAACAGTTAAAAAAGAGAAATTTTAATATAAAAAGATAAAAATCTGCACCGGCCTCTCTCCGAAATTGTCTTCCGAGAGAGGTTATTTTGTATTTTTGCAGCTCCATAAAGTTATTCGTTCTGTTTCAGGACACTGATAACTGATAACCGATATCTGGACTTGAATTGAATCCAAACTGATTAACTGTTATTGTATGAAAACTATTCTTCTGCTCGTTTCGGGCCTTTTTGTCTTGAGCGCGGCAGTATTGTGCCTTGTCATGGCCAAGGGAAAACCGCATGAAGCGAAGCAAGGGAAAAAATCGTCGGGGAAAATATCTGTCAAACAGGTATCGCGGGAGCAAAGCAGCAATACCGATTTTTCCATTGAAAATATCTATGTCAGGCTGCAAAGCTATTTCGAGAATGAAAGGCCTTATCTGGACAGCAATCTGACCATTTCCGATGTCGCGAAACGGCTGTACACGAACAAGGCGTATGTTTCCAAGGCCGTGAACAGACATGCGGGACTGAACTTCTGCCAGTATGTGAACAGGTACAGGGTGTTCCATGCAATGAAGCTCCTCAAGAAAGAGCCCGGGCTGAGGGTGACGGAACTTGCCCACTTGTCGGGATTCAATTCGACGGCTTCCATAAATATTTCGTTCAGGGCATTCGCGCATACTACTCCGGGATGCTTGAGCAGGACCGCAAGACGGGTGTCTGCCCTTGAAATTCCGGCCGGAAACGGGAATCCTGAGGCGAGCCCCGATGTTAACCCTTTGCCGGGCTCTGAGATGAACTTTGAAATGAGTCCCGTGGCGGAGCCCGGGGCAGGCTCCGTGGTGAGTCCCGATGTTAACCCTTTGCCGGACTCCGAGATAAGCCCTGAAATGAGCCCCGTGATGAATTCCGGAATGAAGAATCCGGCATAGTTTGTATCGGCAGATCCTTTTTCGTATTTTTGTGCGCTGACAGTAAGAAACAGTTTCTAAATGCCATGGCAGACGAAAAAGTAATATTTTCAATGAACGGGGTGGGAAAGATCCTGCCTCACAACAACAAGGTAATCCTTAAAGACATTTATCTGTCGTTTTTTTACGGTGCCAAGATCGGCATCATTGGTCTGAACGGCTCCGGAAAATCCACATTGATGAAAATCATAGCCGGAGTGGAAAAATCATATCAGGGAGAAGTCGTCTGGGCTCCAGGCTACTCTGTCGGATATCTCGAGCAGGAGCCGCAGATGGACCCGGACAAGACTGTGCTCGAGGTCGTCCAGGAGGGAGTGCAGGAGGTGATGGACCTGCTGAAAGAGTACGAGGAGGTCAATATGAAATTCGCCGAGCCCATGAGCGACGAGGAGATGGCGGCGCTGATAGAGAGACAGGGCGAGCTGACCGAAAAGATAGAGCATTGCGAAGGCTGGGAGATAGATGCCAAGCTGGAACGCGCCATGGATGCGTTGCAATGTCCTCCTCCGGATTCCAGGATTGAAAATCTCAGCGGAGGAGAGCGCAGGCGTGTGGCATTGTGCCGCCTGCTGCTCCGCCAGCCTGACGTCCTCCTGCTCGATGAGCCGACGAACCACCTTGATACGGAAAGCATACAGTGGCTGGAGGCGCATCTGCACCAGTATAAGGGTACAGTTATCGCCGTAACGCATGACAGGTATTTCCTCGACAATGTCGCCGGCTGGATTCTCGAACTGGACAGGGGAGAGGGCATCCCGTGGAAAGGGAACTATTCTTCCTGGCTCGAGCAGAAAAGCCGCCGTCTGGAGATGGAGGAGAAGCAGGAAAGCAAGCGGAGAAAGACTCTCGAACGGGAACTCGAATGGGTCAGAATGGCTCCGAAGGCCCGGCAGGCAAAATCCAAGGCCAGGCTCGGCGCATATGAAAAACTTGCCGGACAGGATGCCCGGGAGAAGGAGGCTTCGCTGGAAATCTTTATCCCGAACGGTCCGAGACTCGGAAACAAGGTCATCAGTTTCAACGACGTATCCAAATCTTACGGCGACAGGATATTGTTTGAACATCTGAGCTTCGTCCTGCCTCCTGCCGGAATAGTGGGAGTGATAGGGCCGAACGGAGCTGGCAAGACCACGCTTTTCAGGCTTGTCATGGGATACGAAAAGCCGGATTCAGGCACTATTGAAATAGGGGAGACCGTGAAGTTGTCCTATGTGGACCAGCAGCATCGCAGCATAGATCCGGACAAGACGGTGTACGAGACCATTGCGGGAGATTCCGATTTCGTGAAACTCGGTAAGCGCGAGGTGAATGCGAGGGCATACGTGTCCCGTTTCAATTTTTCCGGAGCCGACCAGGAAAAACTCTGCGGAGTCCTTTCCGGAGGTGAAAGGAACCGTCTGCATCTGGCCCTTACGTTGAAGGATGAAGGGAATGTCCTGCTTCTCGACGAGCCTACCAATGATGTGGACGTGAATACTATCCGGGCTTTGGAGGAGGGCCTGGAGAATTTTGCAGGCTGTGCGGTGGTCGTTTCTCACGACAGATGGTTTCTCGACCGTATCGCCACCCATATCCTTGCCTTCGAGGGTGATTCACAGGTTTATTTCTTCGAGGGCTCTTATTCGGAATACGAGGAGAACAGGAAAATGCGTCTCGGAAACGATACTCCTCACCGTTTCAAGTACAAGAAGTTGGTGGAATAGGGATAAATCCATAAAAACGGCCCCTGCCTTTGCTGCGACCATATATCGGAAGCGAGGCAGGGGCCGTTATGTTAAAAGTTGAAATACCTTGCGGCGTTGTTGTAGGAAATGTCCTTTACCACCTGGTGGATGAACTGCATTTCCGATTTAGGCAGTTTGCCTTTGGCTATGTCTTCGCCGATGACGCTGCACAGAATCCTGCGGAAATACTCGTGACGCGGATAAGAAAGGAAACTCCTGGAGTCCGTAAGCATTCCGATGAAGCGTGTGAACAGCCCGAGAGCCGAAAGCGCATTCATCTGCTTGCGCATTCCGTCTTCCTGATCGAGGAACCACCAGCCCGAGCCGAGCTGCATCTTGCCTGCCACCGAGCCGTCGTTGAAAGTATATGCCATGGTGGCCAGGACTTCGTTGTCCTTAGGGTTGAGGTTGTAAAGGATGGTCTTTGTCAGTTTGTCTTCCATGGCCAGCCTGTTCAGGAACTTGTGTCCGGCAGCCGCGCACGGAACGTCATGTATGGCATCGTATCCGGTGTCGGGACCGAGAATGCCGTACATCTTCGTATTGTTGTCCCTGATGGCTCCGATGTGGAACTGCTGCGCCCAGCCGGTCTCCCAGTCCATCCTGGCGAAATCGACCAGCATCGCACTTCTGAATTTGAGCACTTCGCTTCCGGTCAGTGATTCTCCCTTGAGCCCTTTTCTGAAGATGGCGTCGATTTCCTCCGGCTCGAAATCCTCTGCATAGAAGGTCTCCAGTCCGTGGTCGGAAAGCCGGCATCCCATGGAGTCGAAGAATTCGTGCCTTTTGCGCAGGGCATCCAAAAGGTCCTGGTATCCGGTGATCTGTACGCCGCTCACTTCCGCGAGCCTGCCTACATATCCGGCATATCCGGGCTTTTCGATAGCCATGGCCTTGTCCGGCCTCCATGCCGGCAGCACCTTCACTCCGAACGGGTGTTCCGCAATGTATTTATGGTATTCGAGAGAATCCACAGGATCATCGGTCGTGCAGACCACCTTGACATTGAACATTTTCATCAGTTCCTGCCCCCTGTATTCCGGAGTCTGGAGCTTCTCCGTGCAGGTGTCGTATATCTGCCTTGCAGTCTGCGGATTGAGCAGGTCGTAAACTCCGAATACCCTGGCCAGTTCGAGGTGTGTCCAGTGGTACAGCGGATTTCTCATCGTGTATGGCACCGTTTCCGCCCATTTCTCGAATTTTTCATAGCTGCTCCTGTTCCCGGTTATGAATTCTTCGGGAATGCCGTTTCCCCTCATTGCCCTCCATTTGTAGTGGTCTCCTCCGAGCCATACTTCCGTCAGGTCCTTGAACTGGTGGTTTTCGGCTATCATTTCCGGCACGAGGTGGCAGTGGTAGTCGATGATGGGCATCTTTTCCGCACTTTCGTGATAAAGCTCCCTCGCATAGTCATTTGTCAGCATGAAGTCATCATTGATGAATTTCCTATCGATGATGCCTTCGATGTTCTCTTTTACCTTTGAAAATATCTTGTCCATTATTATAAGAATATTGGTTATTGTCCGGAAAAATCACTCATGCAAATATCGCCTTTATCGCAGGCGGCGATGTTTGACTATCGTTCAAAAATATGTCATAAATTGACAAATCCGGACAAATATAATAAAAAGACCGTGAACGAACACGGAAAAATGCTACATTTGCGCTGACCGGTCTTTCCGGAGATCGTGAAAGCCGGTATGGAGTTCCCGGCGAAATCTTACGGTTTCAAGTGAATAATGGATAAATTTCGTTGTAAAGATATAGAAATCAATTAATTATGGAAAGATTGAACAGGGCCGCAGCGCAGGCGGCAAAATATCCTGAGAAGATCATCCAGTTCGGCGAGGGCAATTTCCTCAGGGCGTTTGTGGACTGGATAGTATGGAAAACGAACAAGGCTACGGACTTCAATGCGGGAGTGGTGGTCGTACAGCCCATAGACCGGGGCATGGTCGATGTCCTCAACGAACAGGACGGCCTTTATCATTTGAACCTGCAGGGGATAGACAAGGGCCGGCCGGTGGATTCTTTGGACATGATAGACGTAATCACGAGGGGGATAAATCCGTACAGGGACTTCGATGACTATATCGCACTCGCGGAAAATCCGGAAATACGTTTCGTCATTTCCAATACCACGGAAGCAGGCATAGCATTCGACCCGGCCTGCAAACTCGAAGACCGGCCTGCATCATCATATCCAGGAAAGCTCACCCAGCTGCTTTACAGGCGCTACCTGCATTTTAAGGGTGACAGGAGCAAAGGACTTGTCATTTTCCCGTGCGAACTGATTTTCCTGAACGGCAGGGAGCTGAAAAAATGCATTAACCGGTATATCGATCTGTGGAACCTCGGGGCGGACTTCAGGGAATGGTTTGAAACCGCCTGCGGGGTATATTGCACTCTCGTGGACAGGATTGTCCCCGGATATCCGAAGGACAACATTTCAGAGCTTCTCGACCGTGCCGGCTTTGAAGACAGGTTAGTGGTAAAGGCCGAAATATTCCACCTCTGGGTGATAGAGGCTCCGGAGTCCGTCGCAAAGGAATTTCCTGCGGACAAGGCGGGCCTGAACGTGCTTTTCGTCCCGAGCGAAGCCCCGTACCATGAACGGAAGGTCACGCTGCTGAACGGACCGCACACCGTCCTGTCTCCGGTGGGCTACCTGTCGGGACTCGATACGGTGAAAGAATGCGTCGAGGATCCGCTTATAGGCAAGTTTGTCAGGAAAGTGATGTATGACGAACTGATAGAAACCCTCGACCTGCCGATGTCCGAACTGAAACAGTTCGCGGATGCCGTCATTGAACGTTTCGTAAATCCGTACGTGAAGCATTTCGTGACCAGCATCATGCTCAATTCATTTCCGAAATACAAGACCCGCGATCTTCCGGGCCTGAAGACATACCTTCAGCGGAAAGGCGCTCTTCCTCAGGGACTCGTGCTCGGACTTGCCGGCATCATAACATATTATAAGGGAGGAAAGAGAGGTGATGCGGAGATTGTGCCTGCCGATGATGCGGCGATAGTCTCCCTGCTCAAGGAACTTTGGGCTGACGGTGATGTGGCGAAGGTCGCGGAAGGCGTTCTCGGAGCCGAATTCATCTGGGGAGAGAATCTGAATGCCATACCGGGGCTGACCTCCATGCTTTCCGAAAAGCTCGCCCTTATCCAGTCTGAAGGCATGAGAAAGGCAGTGGAATCCGTAGTGCTTTGAGAAATGGCAGCCGTTATAAAGATAAACAGTTCGGACAATGTCGCCGTGGCGGTCACGAATGTGGCTGCCGGCGATTCCTGTCATGTGGACGGCAGGCAGCTCAAGGCTGCGGAAGATATTCCTGCCGGACATAAAATCGCCCTCCGTCCGCTTAAGGAAGGAGACAATGTCATCAAGTACGGTTATCCCATAGGGCATTTGCTGAGGGATGTTCCGGAAGGCGGACTGATAGACCACACCGTACTGAAAACCAACCTGTCGGGAATCCTCGAATACAGATACGAGCCTGTCCCGTCCCAAACCGGCAGGTCCGATGTCCTCGCCACGTTCAGGGGATACCGCAGGCGGGACGGCCGGGCCGGTGTGAGAAATGAACTGTGGGTGGTCCCGACAGTGGGCTGTGTCAACGGGGTGGCCGAGGCGGTAGTCCGGAATTTCCAGCCTTTCGCGGCGGAATATCCGGCTGTGGAAAAAGTCATCGCGTTCACTCACAATTACGGCTGTTCGCAGCTTGGAGACGACCACGAGAATACCCGTAAAATACTGGCGGATATAGTCAGGCATCCGAATGCCGCCGGAGTCCTTGTAGTTTCGCTCGGGTGTGAAAACAATCAGCTCCAGGCATTCAGGGAGCTGGTCGGTCCCGTGGATGAGTCCCGCGTCAAGTTCATGGAATGCCAGAAGACGGAAGGGGACGAAGTGGCTGCCGGAGTGGAATTGCTGAAAGACATAGCTGCGGCCTGCGCCGGCGACAGGAGGGAGGATATTCCGGCGTCGGAATTGAAGGTAGGACTGAAATGCGGAGGCTCGGACGGCTTTTCAGGCATCACCGCCAACCCTCTTCTCGGACGGTTTTCCGACTGGATAGTATCGCAGGGCGGTACCACGGTATTGACGGAAGTCCCTGAAATGTTCGGGGCGGAGACCATACTCATGTCCCGGTGCAGGGATGAAGAAGTGTTCGGCAAGACCGTCCGCCTGATAAACGATTTCAAGGAATATTTCATCTCCAACAGGCAGCCAGTCTATGAAAACCCTTCTCCGGGCAACAAGGCCGGCGGTATATCCACCCTCGAGGAAAAATCCTTAGGCTGTACGCAGAAATCGGGCAAATCCGCCGTTATGGACGTGCTGAAATACGGAGAAACGCTGAAAACTCCCGGACTGAATCTGCTCAGTGCGCCAGGAAACGATCTTGTCGCGGCTACCGCACTTGCCGCTGCCGGATGCCAGATCATATTGTTTACCACCGGAAGGGGGACTCCTTTCGGAACATTCGTGCCAACGGCTAAAATTTCCACCAACAGCCGCCTGGCTGCTTCCAAGCCCGGCTGGATAGATTTCAACGCCGGAGCCGTCCTGGACGGGAAACCTGTAGCTTCACTGGACGATGATTTTATCGACTTCGTCCTGTCCGTAGCTTCCGGGGAGAAGACCTGCAACGAGCGGTCAGGCTATTCCGGAATCGCAATTTTCAAAACCGGTGTCACTCTGTGATGCCGGTTTTTTGGTATGCTCGGCATGAGTATCAGCTAACGGGTGTAAGTCCCGAGTGAGCCCTAATAGCGGGAATCACATAGCCAAGAGCAAGGGTGTTCACAGCGATGTGGAATCTGAAAGAAGCTGGCGGCAAACATCTGGTCTGACGGACAGAAACCTCATATCAAGGCATAAGACTGTGGATGAGACTGCAAAACAAGTCAAAGTCCGATAGCTATCCGGAACAGTCAATGTAAATGAAGCAGACATAAGATGGAAAGCTGGTGCTCTTATCCGGGGAGGTCTCACGGGCAAGACGAAAAAAAATGTAGTCAAGCAGTAACAACGAACCGTGAGAAGTCAGCAGAGG
>CALUQC010000118.1 GCA_944322805.1 uncultured Bacteroidales bacterium
ACCGGCTCCGCCCGGGACAAGATTCCCCATGCACCGTCTGAGAGACTCCGTCCAGTGAGGGATGCAGATTCCGAAAACCGTCTTGATTTTCGTCTTGTCCAGTACGGAATAGCTCGGGCGGACCACTTTTGACGGGAACTCGCAGCTATGGCACGGAAGCACCCTGCATCCCGTATTGCCGGCATATTCCGCTATCATCCTGGCGAAATCATACCAGCTGCACACGCCTTCATCCGAATAATGGTAGATTCCGTATTTCCCCTCGTACTTTCCATCCTCGACTATTCCGCAGATCGTCTCCGCAAGATCCAGGGCATACGTCGGAGTTCCCGTCTGGTCGAACACTACCTTTATTTCCGGCTTCGAAGAGGTCAAATCAAGCATGGTTTTCAGAAAATTCTTTCCGAATTCGCTGTAAAGCCACGCCGTACGGATGATCATGTACCTGCATCCGGAAGCCATGACAGCCTGTTCCCCGAGCAGTTTGGTTTCTCCGTACACACCGGTCGGAGTTCCCTTCTGGTCCTCCCGGCACGGCACATTGTACGGCTCCCTGCCGAATACATAGTCAGTGGAAATGTGTATCAGCACGCAGTCTTCCGCCTTTGCCGCACCGGCAAGGTTTGCCACGGCCAAATGATTCAGCCTGTCCGCCGCCTCCCTGTCCTCCTCGGCCTTTTCCACGTTCGTATAGGCGGCACAGTTGATGATGACACCGATTTCCAGTTCCGATACCATTGCCGCCACGGCATCCGGATCCGTTATGTCCAGCCGGACCGTCTCCGCCCCCGGTACATCGTTCACATCCGTAAAGACATATCTGTGCCGGCTTTTTCCCGACACTGTCCGTATCTCGCGTCCGAGCTGCCCGTTGGCACCAGTTACCAATATGTTCATGGCATTATTTTCTGTCAGTTACTGAAAAGCCCTCCGGAATGGATAGTTCGGACAAACGGGGGTGCAGCCTGTCCTTTCCGGACAATACCACCTTCTCCGCCGGCACCCTCCAGTCGATTCCCAATGCAGGATCATCCCATGCTATCGCCCCCTCTGCCTGAGGAGCATAGAAATTGTCGCACTTGTACTGGAAAACAGCCTCGTCGCTCAGTACGCTGAAACCGTGTGCGAATCCCTTCGGGATAAAGAGCTGCAAATGATTGTCTCCCGTAAGTTCCACTGCCACATGCCGTCCGAAAGTCGGAGAGCCCGGCCTTATGTCCACAGCCACGTCCAGCACAGTCCCGCTGATGACACGGACGAGTTTGGCCTGGGCAAAGGGCGGTTTCTGGAAATGCAGCCCCCTGACGACACCGTACGAAGATTTGCTCTCGTTGTCCTGCACGAAATTTACCGGACCTATTTCCTTTTCGAAATCCTTCTGTGAAAAAGACTCGAAGAAATAGCCTCTTGCATCTTCGAATACACGTGGCTCGATGACCACCACTCCCTGAATATCAGTCTTGATTACCCTCATCGTTTCCCGATAATATTTAACATCAGTTCGACGGATTCAATTTGTACTGCCGCCGGGATTCTACACCTTGGCCTCAGCGACCTTCAACAAATATTGCCCGTAGGGATTTTTCGACATCGGCATAGCCATGTCATGCAGTTTTTCAGCCGTTATCCATCCCTTGGAATACGCTATTTCTTCAAGACATGCTATTTTCAGACCCTGACGTTTCTCTATGACCTCCACATAAGTGCTGGCTTCCGCCAATGAATCGTGCGTCCCGGTGTCGAGCCAGGCGAAACCGCGCTCCAAAGTCTTTACTTTCAGCTCTTTGTCTCTGAGAAAATGCTGATTGACCGAAGTGATTTCCAGTTCACCTCGCGCCGACGGCTTTATGTTCCTGGCGATATCCACCACCTTGTTTGGATAAAAATACAGCCCCACCACCGCATAGTTGGATTTCGGATTCTCCGGTTTCTCCTCTATGGAAAGACAATTCCCGTCCTTGTCGAACTCCGCCACTCCGTACCGCTGCGGATCGCTTACCCAATAGCCGAAAACGGTCGCCTTGGAGTCCTCTTCCGCAGTCCTTACGGCTTCCTTCAGCAGTTTCGAAAAGCCGTTTCCATGAAATATGTTGTCTCCGAGAACCAAACATACGCTGTCCCGGCCTATGAAGTCCTCTCCTATGATGAATGCCTGGGCCAGGCCGTCAGGCGAAGGCTGCTCGGCATATTCGAACCTGACACCGAAATCACTTCCGTCGCCGAGAAGCCTTTTGAATCCCGGCAAATCGTCAGGCGTCGAGATGACAAGGATTTCCCTGATTCCCGACTTCATCAGCACCGATATCGGATAATAAATCATCGGTTTGTCGAAAACCGGTAGCAGCTGCTTGCTTACCCCTTTCGTAATAGGATAAAGCCTTGTGCCCGATCCTCCGGCCAATACAATACCTTTCATGACAAATCAATTTACAAATTCATGTGCACACCCAGGGTCATGCGGATAGTGCAACCGTATGGACTTACCGAGTATTCTCTGCCCGTAAAGGCATTCCGTTTCGCGCTATCCAGCAGCAAAAACAAGATATGCATATGTTAACTTATAATCTCCAAATCCGCCTCAGGCACATAGCCGGTCGCAACGGCCATCATGCCGGGCAGTTCGACCATCACTCGCCGGGACCGCTTCACCCTCACGACGCGGCCTTCGACACCGGAAAAAGGACCGGCTATCACCCTCACCATCTGCCCCTGCCTCAGTTTGGAATTCAGTTCATGCAGATACACGATATCCTCGCGCATTGTCTCCGACACCCTGATGAAATCGTCCATTGCCTTGTCCGGCACCGTTATCGGCCGCCTCGTCCCTTTGTTCCAGATATAGCTCGTATAGGATTTCAGCCCCTTCGCCTCACGTATTTCGTCTATCGCGGTCCTGCACGCCCTGATAAAGCACAGGTTGCCCACGGCAGGCACTGTCCTGTACTCTTTCACTCCGTTCTTTTCAAGCATCCGGACAGTCATCGGAACAAAGGCTTCGCAGCCCGACCCGCAGAAAATCTCCCTGACTTTCAGTTCTCTGGAATAGGTAACTCTCAGCGGATACCAAAACAATATGTCCGAATCCATCATGCCCGTTTCCGTTTGGTAAAAATTACTGCAAAAATACTAATAATATATGTAAAGACAAAGCCGAGAGGGGGGAGGGAATTTTTCAAGGTAAAAATTTTTTAACGGATTCATTTTCATTGCTGAAAATCAAAACTGTTTTTTAACTTTGCGTCCGCTACCGACATGAAAAAGACTTCCCGATCGATGAAAAAGAACTGCGGATACAGTGAAGATGCCGTACGGCAATTTTTGATTCTGATAAAACATGCCATGTGGGGCAGCCCGGATGACGGCTGCAATGCCGGTCCGGACCCGTTGGACTGGAAAGGCATCCTGCATATCGCACGCAAGCAGGCGCTTCTGCCGATGGTTTACGACGGCATGGAATATCTCCCGGCAGACAAAAGGCTGCAAGGTCCGGCGCTGATGCAGCTTATAGCATATGTGGACAAGGTCGAAAGCCACAACAGGGCTCTCGATGAAGCTGCCATGGAAATATCTTCGCGGCTGGCTGCGGAAGGCATCCGCTCCGTACTGCTCAAGGGGCAGGGCAACGCTGTCCTGTACAGGAATCCGCTGCACAGGCAGTGCGGAGACATCGACCTCTATACAGGTGCCGACAACTTTGAAAAGGCTGCCGGAATCATCAGGGGCTGGCCGGAAATCTCGGATGAAAAGCCGGAATCAGTAAAGCACATCGGCTTCACTTACAAAGGCGTCATACTGGAACTGCACAGGGAAGCATATTATTTCCCGGACAGGAAATCGAACATGCTGTTCAGGCCATGGGAGACGGAAGAACTGAGCAAGGATTCCTGCCATGTAACGCTCGGGGAAGGCAGTTCAAAAGGGGAAGTGACCGTGCCGCCTGTCGATTTCAATCTTTTCTACATTTTTGCGCACGCCTTCACCCACTTCATGCAGAGCGGTCTGGGACTGCGCCAGCTGTGCGACCTGGCACTTTTCATACACGCACACCGAGGTGAATTCGACACGGATGCCCTCTGTTCCAAGCTGGAAACATTCGATTTGGAAGAGGAATGGAAACTGTTTGTCTGCTTCCTTGTGGAAATACTGGGACTTCCGCAGGACGAAGCCCCGCTTTACGACGGACGTTTCGTCCCGATGTCGTACAAAATGCTCTCGCGGATATTGGCCGACGGCAATTTCGGACAACATAAAAATCTCCCTGACTTTTCCCGGAAACCGGTTATGGTCAGGAAGATGGGAAATCTCATACTGCATCAGATCACATACGCCCAGCGCATAAAGTTCTCCCCCCGGCAGACCTGGCGGTATTACCGGGCCATGTGGAGGGACGGCATCAAGGCCGTATTCACGAAATAAGCAGCACCACCGCATCCATTGGCGGGACTTTCACCTCTATCGGCGTATCGGGATTGACCTTTTCGGTAGGTGCAAGTTCGAGCCATTCGAAAGCATGCTCCGGAATCCTGAGCCTGATATCCGACTCCCTGTCGGAGAAATTGGCCACGACGAGCAACGTTTCATCCTCATGGTCCCGCAGGAATGCGAAATGCCTGTCTATGTCGAAGCCTTCGGAGTTCGTATTGCAGTAGCACAGGTCGTAAGTCATTCCCTTGCGCACGGCGTCATCTCCGGCTGCAAAGCGTACCATTGAGGAAAAACGCCTGAAAAACGGCTCATATGCAGCCAGGTCCCCGGGCCAGGCATTTTCAGCCAGATACAGTTTTTCCCTTATGATTTTCCGCAGGACCCTTAATGAAGGCACGCTCCACCAGTCGAATATGGTAGTCCTGCCGTCCGTTCCGCTGAATCCTTCGTTGTCCATGCCACTCTCCCCCATTTCCTCTCCCATATATATCATGAACGGCGCCCTGTTCAGATACAGGGACACAGCAAGCGGAGCCATCTCGTTTTCAGGCTTTTTCCCGAAAAAGTCAGAAGGGAACCTCTGCTCGTCATGATTCTCGAGGAAATTCAGCATGTAAGGCTGGATATCGCCGAGCGACTGCCAGTTCCTCGTGATGCCGCGGGCCGACTGCCACAGTTCGATAGGCATTCCATAGCTGTTCACATTGGCTTCCACTATGGTCCTGAGCGTATCGTAAAGCCCCGATTTATCATAAAGATAGTCGAAACCCACCTCCCTTATGTATTTTCTGTACAGATCCTTCTTGTACACCTCGGCGATGAATATTATTTCAGGATACAAGGCTTTCATTTCCGAAATCAGCCACTGCATGAACTGCGCCGGCACCAGCTCCACCATGTCGCATCTGAATCCGTCCACGCCCTTGTCCGCCCAGAATTTCAGGACAGACAGCATTTTGTCCCATGTAGCAGTACGGGTGTCACAGTAGTTTATCTTTACTGTTTCATACCAGTCGTTCACTCCAGGAGCCGGAGTGTATGAATTGCCTGTGGCCTTTGCCGGCATTTCCTGAAAAGGAGTCAGCAGCTGCCTGAAACCGGACAGGAAAGACTGATATTCCGACGGGGATTCCGTGAATTTGTCCCGGCACTGCTCCACTATCCATGCGGGAACTATTTCGTATTCCCTGGTGAAATCACCGTTTTCCAATGAGCGGCATTCTTCCGTGAATGCCTGCCTGTTGGGCAATACGAGCGGCTGTCCCGGATAATAGAAAAAGTCGTTGTCCTGCGACCAGTGTACGCTTTTGTCATCGTCACAGCCTATATCTCCGGGCCTGTGCTCCTTCCGCTGCATTCCATAGTCGCGCGACACGTGGTTCGGCACGAAATCTATTATGACTTTCAGCCCGGCATCGTGCGTCCTCTTTACCAGCGCTTCGAATTCTTCCATCCTGCGCTCCGGGTCGTCCGCAAGATAGGGATTCACATCGTAATAGTCGCATATGGCATACGGAGAGCCGGCCTCACCCTTTACGAACTGCGGGTTGGAGGGCTCGCACCCCATGGATGCCGACTTCGTGGAATGCCTTATGATACCGGTGTACCATATATGAGTACAGCCCAGCCATCTGAAATACTCGAGGGCGGGGCCGTCTATCTGCGATAATTTGCCGGAGCCATTGTCTTCAATCGAGCCCCTCCGGACGGGAGACTCGACATCATTGCCCCAGAGACGGGGCAGAATCTGATATATGACGGGCTTGTCCATTATGCGAAATTTTATTTTGCAAATATACTGCTTTGCATTTTCCGAGCCAAACTCTATCGGTTTTTTCAACACCGTACATTTTTCAGACATGGCCTTGATTTTTTTTACGAATCAGAATGTCGATTGAAGCAATAATTGCTATCTTTGGTAATTTTGATTTTAAGGTAAGAGGTATTTTATGTTTACTATTTTCCCGGGCTTCAACCTTGTTGAAGCGTACCACGACTGGAAGAAAAACCACAAATCCACTAAAAACAAATCAATTGCACGAGCTGTCAAACTCGTAGTCTGCTTCGCCGTACTTGTTACGCTATGGTGTCTGCCTCTCGGCTCTTTCGGCATTGACGGCCTGACCGTCGTCGAGAAAAGAGTCATCGCCATTTTCCTTTTCTCCACTTTCATGTGGGTCCTTGAAGCCGTTCCCGCCTGGACCACCTCCATGCTTGCCGTCGGCCTGCTCCTTTTCGCAGCCTCCGACAGTTCGCTGTGGCTGTTCAGGGACGTAGCCTCTCCCGAGACATACGGGACCCCCATAAAGTACACATCCATCCTGCATTCTTTCGCCGATCCTATCATAATGCTTTTCATCGGCGGATTCGTCCTGGCCATTGCCGCCACCAAGTGCGGATTGGACGTCGTGCTGGCAAGGGTGATGCTGAAACCGTTCGGCACCAAATCCAAATTCGTGCTCCTCGGATTCATTTTGGTTACAGGCATCTTCTCCATGTTCCTGAGCAACACGGCCACGGCTGCAATGATGCTCACGTTCCTGACGCCCGTCCTGAAAGCGTTGCCGGCAGACGGGAAAGGAAAGGTTGCCCTGGCACTGTCCATACCTATTGCGGCAAACGTAGGAGGCATGGCCACGCCCATTGGAACGCCGCCGAACGCCATCGTACTGAAATACCTGAACGATCCCGCCGGGCTGAATCTCAACATAGGTTTCGGAGAATGGATGAGTTTCATGCTGCCGTACACCCTTGTCATCATATTCATTGCCTGGGTCGTGCTCGTAAAACTGTTCCCGTTCAAACAGAAGAACATAGAGCTTAAAATAGAAGGAGAAGTCAAGAAAGACTGGAGGTCGATAGTCGTCTATGTCACCTTTGCCGTCACCGTACTGCTCTGGATTACGGACAAATACACCGGAGTGAATTCGAATGTCGTGGCCATGCTGCCTCTTGCAGTCTTCCCCATCACGGGTATCATCACGAAGCGGGATCTCGAGGAGATAAACTGGAGCGTGCTGTGGATGGTTGCCGGAGGTTTCGCCCTGGGAGTCGCCCTGCAGGAAACAGGTCTCGCAAAAAGCATCATTGAAACCATTCCATTCGACACATGGTCGCCTGCAGCCATGATCATAGGGTCCGGACTTCTGTGCTACGCAATGGCGAACTTCATTTCGCATACGGCCACCGCTGCACTGCTGGTCCCGATACTGGCCATTGTAGGTATAAGCATGAAGGATGTCCTGATGCCGTTAGGAGGCGTGCCGACGCTTCTGATAGGTGTCGCCATGGGGTCGTCGCTGGCCATGATCCTGCCTATAAGCACCCCGCCGAATGCCCTGGCTCACGCTACCGGCATGATAGAGCAGAAAGATATGGTCAAGACCGGTATCATCATGGGAGTGGTAGGTCTGGCCATTGGATATGCAATGCTGATATTCCTTGGAAGTCACGGTCTGATTTAGACCGTGGCTTTTCCATCACGGCATGGGGTCGAGTTTGTCGTAGTCCCGCACGTCTTTCAGGATGGTGATGACATATATCAGCAGGAGGATGAAGAAGATGACGATGGCTGCGGCATCGAGGGAACTCAGCACGATGTCCCTGCCCCTTACAGATAGCGCTATCGAAAATTCGCGGATTGGGGTCACGTAAATCAGGACCGTATTGATGATGATCATTATGATTCTGAACTCTGTAGGCCCCATTTTGGCGTATGTCAGGCAGAATTCCCTTTTCAGATGGGCATTCACGCTGACGTTTATGGTAAGGAGAAGATAAATGACAAGGATGGACAAGGCGATTTCAATATGTACGAGGCCCGACAGTCCGGCCCCGACAAACATGATGACTTCGTTTATCGCATCCACCGTATGGTCGAGATAATAGCCGTAAAGCGGGCGCTGCCTGTTTCTGACACGCGCGAGGGTCCCGTCCAATGAGTCTCCGTACCAGTTTATGACAAAGCCGAGCGAGCTCAGCCAGAGATAATGTATGTCAACGGTCCCCGCCAGAATGAAACCTGCGGCTATGATTATGGCGCCTATTGTCCCTATGGCCGTCAGGATGTCCGAAGTCATCCACACCGGCTGCCTTTCGGCAAGCCATACAAGCACCTTTTTCTCTATCCCGTTCAGTATGGATGTCTGTATCCTCACGGATTCTTCTTTTGTCCTTGTCATAAATTCCGGTTTTTTCGGTTTTATTCCATAAAAATAGCAATAAAAGTTCAAACAGGCATCATATCCGCAGTTTATAGACACTCTCGCGCAAAAAATCGCGGTATGCCCCCGCATCGCAGATACGGTCCTGCTCCTCCGGAGTAATGATGTCCCCGATGACGATACGGACCGGCCGCCCTTTCTTGTTGAAGACTTCTGACGGGAGCCTCAAAAGCCGGATTCTCCAGTCGAGGAGTCCCAGGCCATAATAAAATCCGGAATTCCGGTCGGCGAATTTTACCGGGACCACCGGTACATGCATCTTCCTTATCAGCTGGATAATGGGCATCTGCCACTCCCTGTCCCGCACGCACCTGTCTTTCAGGCTAAGGTCGGAAACGGCTCCGGCAGGGAAAATGCCTAAGGGATGGCCTCCGCGGACATGGCTTATGGCTTCCTTGATTCCGGAAATGCTGTCCTTTGTCGGGGCTGTACGTCCGTTTCCTGTCGGAGTGACATTGATGAAGCATTCTCCGAGCGCCTTTATCCTGGACAGGAATTTGTTGACAATCAGCCTGTATCCCGGCCTGAGATGACCGAAAAGGTCTGCCAGGATGATGCCGTCTATACTGCCGTAAGGATGATTGCTGACAGTGATGAAAGGTCCTTCCGGGATTCTGCCCAGGATATCCTCATTATATATGGTATATTTTACACCGATATCTTCCAGTATGGCTTTGGCGAATTCAGGGCCGGAATACATGCTGTTTCTGTCATACAGATCATTGATTCTGTCCACCGACAGCATCTTCATCAGTCCTCCGGCTACCGCGTTCCCGCATTTCCCCCTGAACAACGGACTCAGCTCCTCCGTTTCCTTCAATGTCAATAGTGGCATACTCTATTTTTCAGTAAAAATATAAGATTTTTCTCTTTTTTTCCGCTTTTTTCTCTTTTTTGATTTTATTTTTCTTTTTCAGAATGTCAGTCCGACATATGCCGGTTATTTTTGCCGCAGTCGGGTCGTGATACGGGATATCGCCCGGATTACAGATCCGAACGGACATAATAACATATGGTATATGAAAACTTTGAACTTCAAAAAAACATGCAGACGTATTCTGTCAAATGCAGCCGTCCTGTTGTCTGCAGCCGGACTCTGCATCGCCGTACCTCAGGGATGTACGGATCTCGGAACTGAAACATCGTCGAGGAGCCATGAGGGGATTTCCGGAAACGCCGGAGAAAAAGTCAGGGTCATATTCAAGCCTTATATCGAATATCCGGAGACAAAGGCTGCGGACAATTCCGTCAGGAATATCATTGTCGCCGTCTATGGCGGCGGCACCCTGGTAGAGTCGCTCGATCTCGATTCCGGCGCCGAAGCCTCCGTCGAACTTGAGAGCGGGAAAGACTACAGCTATTATGCTGCGGCCAATATTGCATCCGTCGAATTTCCTCTGTCCGAAGAAGATGCCCTGGGGATGCGTGCAACAGTGTCGCCGGAAGAGCCTTCCGGGGGTTTCCCAATGGCGGCCAGCGGAAGTTTTACCGTCTCGGGAGATGAAAATACCGTGACGGTCATGCTTCAGAGGCTATATTCGAAGATACGTTTCAAGGTGGACCTCGGTGAAGTCCCGGACCTTGAGATTACCTCGGTCAGGATCATGCAGGCTGCAAATTCCGTAGCATTGTTCTCCGAGTCGAAGGCCGTGCTGACCACAGGAGGAGATGAGGCCAGTTACGAAGAACTGTCTGCTCTCAATGCAGGCTCTGAAATAGAGCTGTACCTGCCGGAGAACTGCCAGGGAGTGCTGCTTCCGGACAACACGGATTCATCCGGAAAAATACCGGACAATATCCCCGGCAAATCGGGTGTCTGCTCCTATATGGAAGTGGAAGGAGAGTTTTCCGGAGAGATGGAATTTATCGGAAATGTCACATACCGTTTCTATCTGGGAAATGATGAAACGTCAGACTTCAATGTTGTCAGGAACACGGACAACACCGTCACGATGACCCTCCTGAGGGAAAGCATATCTTCCCCGACATGGCAGGTAGATGCGGGAGATGTCTATGCCGACGTACCGTTTCTGCTCAGCAGTTCCTACATGAGATACTATCATGTAGACAAGAGGGTGTCTGCCATGAAGGTACTGATGCCGTTTTCGTCATACTACTGGCGCGATATAATAAGGGGTGACAACTGCTACATCGGCATTGCGGGAGACAGCTCGGAAGATACCGGGGTCATAGTAAGATCGGAAGACGGGCTGAACTGGAAAACTGTACACAATGCAGGCAGTGACTTGAGCAATATCGCCTACGGGAACGGGACCTTTGTAGTCACTACAGGCACAAAGACCATACTCGTTTCCGCCGGCGGGCAGATATGGACGGAAAAAGAAATGTCGAGTGAAGCCAACAGCGTATTTTTCGGAAACGGCATTTTCCTGGTTACGGGGACATACGGAGTCTGGAGGTCCGGTGACGGGCTGAACTGGACTGCCGTGAAGACAGGGCTGACTTATCCGACCGAAGGGGCATACGGGAACGGTGAATATGTCATCACGTCCAACTATCTTTACACTGCAAAATCCACTGACGGAATCACCTGGACCAGGTACACAAACAGTTTCGACGTGACCGCTTATCCGGCCAGCGGCATGACATACGGAAACGGTGTTTTCCTTATGACAACAGGCGGAAGGGAACTTTTGCGGAGCACGGACGGCTATAACTGGAAAAGCGTGCAAAGCCTGTCCGGCTACGGTACGACATCCGTAGACTTCAAGGACGGTGTTTTTGCCGCCGTTGCCCGCAAAACCATAGACGGCAGGTCGCATTACTGCGTGATGACATCCCTGGACGGAGAAAAGTGGACGGAGATTTTCAGTCATCTGAACATGTCGACTCTCGTGTGCATCTTGTAAGTTTGAGAAAAAAAGCATATTATTGCCGGAAATCACATGATACCGTTTCTATTTTTCAATATATGCTGCTCAAACTTTACGACAAGGACAATGCGCCTGAAATCATGGACAAGATAACATCGGCACTTGAAGACGGTGGCATCATCATATATCCGACGGACACCATGTATGCCATCGGATGCCATGCCTTGAAAGAGCGTGCCGTGGAAAAGATATGCAAGATAAAGGACATAGACCCCAAAAAGAACAATCTGTCCATCATCTGCTATGACCTGAGTGAAATCAGCCGCTATGCAAGAATGGAGAATGCGACCTTCAAGCTGATGAAGAAAAACCTGCCCGGGCCGTTTACCTTTATCTTAGAGGGCACTTCCAGGCTGCCCAAAATTTTCAGAAGCAGAAAGGAAGTGGGTATAAGGATGCCGGACAATCCCATAATCAGGGAAATTGCCCGGCACCTCGATGCCCCGGTCATGACGACCTCGCTGCCTTTCGACGAAGATGAAGATCCGGGTTATGCGACAGATCCGGAACTCATGGAGGAAAAGTGGGGAAAGACTGTCGACCTGGTCATTGACGGCGGGATAGGAAAAATCTGCGTATCCACCGTCGTTGACTGTACCGGCCCCGA
>CALUQC010000119.1 GCA_944322805.1 uncultured Bacteroidales bacterium
CCGTCCTGGAGGCTGTATTCACTGGTGTTGTTCTTTGCATAGTTCGGATAAGAACTTCCGATGTAGTATCCCCAGTGGGCCGCTCCGTTGAAATACCTGTCCTGCGTGCCGTTTGCGATGCCGTTGGCATGGCCCATTTCCAGGATGTCGATTTCTCCGCAGCGTGGCCAGGAATTGGTATCATAGTCTGCTCCGAGAAGCCAGAATGCAGGCCAGAGTCCGTTCGCCGTCTGAGGCAGCATGATGCTCGCTTCCACTTTCCCGTGAGTGAATTCGAAACGGTCGCTTGTGTTCAGCCTTCCGGATGTGAACAGCTTTCCGTTGTAATCCTCCTTGCGTGCCGTGATGATGAGGCTGCCGTTTCCGGCCGGATCCGTGCCTTCCGTGATGTTTTCGGCTCTGTAGAACTGCATTTCGCTGTTTCCGCCCCCGTCACCGTTCACTTCCACGAACCATTTTTCAGGATCAAGGACTCCGTCGTCGAACAGATCTTCCCATACGAGCGAGTATCCTTCCGGGACGCCGGAACCTTGCTGTTCGCTGTCGATGTCCGGATCAGGAGTCACTGGCACATCCGGCTCGTCTTCGTTCCCTCCGTCGTCATTCCCTTCGTCATCCGTGATGCTGCTGTCCGTTCCGTTGTCCGTGTCATCCAAGGACGTGCATGAAAATGCACTGGTGAACAGAAAACATGTCATCATGGATATTATAAGATATTTGGATTTCATCTTTCTTAAGTTTGCATGAAAGCAGAGGAGCTGGTATCGGATCCACCCCTCTGCGTGAATTTCTGCTGCAATGAAGTATTGTTATTTCTTGTAGAAGAATACTGCATCAAGCTGTATCTTGGTGCCCTGCACTCCACCGCTTGAGAACTGGAAGAAGTTGCTGCTTGCAGGCTTGATATTGTAGTTTATGCCCGTGTCGGAGAGTTTGATTTCATATTCTTCCCATTCGCCGACATTGAATTCTCCGTCAACCGGCTTCATGGCGGTATGTGTCTTTACGACAGCTCCGCTTGCATCCGATTCGCCGATAGTACCTTCACCGATGGCGAAAGCGTACTTTGTGGCATCTGCCGCACCTTCTTTTCCCCAGTTGAGGGTAATGAGCTGGCATACATTCGGTTCATCGCTCTTGTAGCCGATATGCAGATAGTAGTCGCCCTGTGCGAGGTCCTTCATGAGATCAAGGTCTGTGCGGTCGGTGACTCCGTCTTCAGTGATGAAGTATGCTGCTCCTGACCAGCCTCCGGCAGTCACGGCAGCGCACACCCATGTAGAGGTGAAGCCGTAGAAGTTGGTGCCTTCCGGTGTGGCCTCTGAATAAGTAGGCTGGTCACCGGCGCCGTAATTGTAGGTCCAGAAGTTAAGTGCGATGCCAGGTTTGTCAGGATTATCGCCTACGTTATAAGGCTGGAGGTTGAGTTTGACCTTGTCGTTTTCCTCGAGAAGTGCATATTCTTCGCTTCCGAGAGCTATAACATAGTAGTCGGAGCCGGAGAGAGATGCAGGAAGGGTCGTGCCTGCAGGAGGATTGGTACCGCCATTATCGGTGCCGCCGTCGCCGGTGTCAGGGTTGTCCTTCTTGCATGATGCGATGGAAATTGCTGCAAGCGCAGCTGCGAAAATCATCAGATACTTTTTCATAATGCGTTGTTGATTAAAGTGTTTGTTTATATATTGTGGTTCAGGTTTGTCAATATCCGTTGTTCTGCTGGAGACCGCTCAGCCTTACTTCCTCGTCCGGAATAGGGAAGAGTTCGTGTTTGCCCTTTATGAATTCGGACATGGCGTTTCTCGCATCTTCCGTTTCATCGGCCTTGTAGGCATCCATGACTTCCTTGACGATTCCCCAGCGGCACAGGTCGAACCAGCGGTGGCCTTCCATTGCGAGTTCTACCCGTCTCTCGTGCCTTATGGCCATTTCGAGGTCTTCAGGAGTGTCTGCAAGCCGGTGCATGGCGTAGCCCTGTGTATAGTCGCGTATTTCGTAGTCCGGGAAGGCCGGCAGGTCGGAAGAAGTGCCCCGTGCCCTGCTTCTGACTTTCTCGAGATATGTCTTGGCTCCTGTTTCGTCGTTGTTCGCAAGGCATACTTCGGCATAGAGGAGATAGAAGTCGGCAAGCCTGTACACGGGGTTGTTGATCGGAGAGCGCGTGTTGTGGGTCAGCATTACATATCCGTCAGCGGTCGGCAGCGTCCGTTTCACTGCCACATTCCTGCATCCGAGATAGATTTCCTCGGATTCATTGGCTATTTCATTGTCCTGCATGACCCGTATGCTTTCATCGCGTCTCGGGTCCCCGGTCTCGAATTCCTTGTAGAGGTTGTCTGTAGGCTTGTTCATGCCCCAGCCGGGGTTTTCGAGAAGAGTTGAACGAGATCGTGTCAGGATGGTCGTGAATGTGCCGCGGGTAAAGCCGTTGCCTTCTCCGTAATCGGAAGTCGGTTCTTCCATGTACTGGATTTCAAAGATGGATTCCGGCCCGTTTTCACCTTCGAGGGTGAAATTGTCGGCATAGTCGTCACAGAGCCTGTATTCGGCTGCCTGTTCGTTCAGGAATTTGTCTCCCCATGTCTTGGCTGAACCGTAGCAGTCCACGGCAGTCGAGGATACTCCCTGATCCTTGAAGTTGCCCCAGTACAGATATACTTTCATCAGCATGGCCTGTGCTGCTCCTTTCGTGACCCTACCCAAATCCGAGGCGTCGTACTGGCTCTTGAGAGGCAGATTCGGTTCGGCTTCTTCGAGATTCTTAGTGATGAATCCGTAAATATCGTCCAGGCTCGCCCTCTGCTGCACCCAATCGTCGCTCGAATAGATAGGTTCCTTTACAAGAGGAACACCTCCGAAAATGCGCACAAGCCGGAAATAGTAGTATGCCCTGAGGAATTTGGCTTCGGCTATGACGCGAGCCTGTATCTCGTCGTCTTCGAAAATTTCCGGATCCATGGCGGATACCTGTTCTATGCAGAGATTCGCCCGTTGTATGCCCTGATACTGTGCCCTGTAATATTCGAGAAGAAGCCCGTTGTTGGAAATGGTCCTGAAATTCTCGATGTCATAGACATCCGCCATGTCGGAAATGTTCTGTCCTCCTTTCAAGGCGTCATCCGAGGCGATGTCTCCGATGAACCATTCGCAGAAATACGTATTGTTATATTCCCACATCAGTGGCGCATATGCGGCGTTTACCGACTGGATTGCCGCCTCGTCAGAAGTGAAGAATTCCGAGAGAGAGCTTGTCATCGGTCCGTCTTCCCTGAGCCAGTCGTTGCAGGAGACGAGGACGAGTGCGCAGACCGCCGGAATGGTGATTCTTATAAGTCTTTTCATTTCAAATCCTCCTGTCAGAAAGTAATGTTGAGTCCGAGCATGAATGTCCTCGATTGAGGGTAATTGCCGTAGTCGACACCGCCGCCCACTTCAGGGTCATACCCGGTATATTTCGTCAAAGTGAACAGATTGTTGGCGGACAGGTAGATCCTGCATCTGGACATCTTTATCTTGCTTATCCATTTTTCCGGAAGGGAATATCCTATCTGGAGATTCTTCAGTCTGAGATAAGAGCCGTCTTCGATGAACCTGTCGCTGTCCTCGTTGTTGGTCGGGCTGCCTTTCGGGTTGGGAATCGTCCCGTCCGGATTGGATTCGGTCCATACGTCCCTCATAGTAGTACTGAACGTGGCTTCGTTTCCGGTACCTTCGGTCCTGAGCCTTACGGCATTGTAGATTTCGTTGCCGTAGACGCCCTGGAAGAATAACTGTACGTCCATGCCTTTCCAGTCGAGCCCCATGTTCAGTCCGTATGTCAGCCACGGGAAAGGATTTCCGAGGTCCGTACGGTCGTTTTCGTCTATTTTGCCGTCATTGTTGATGTCCACGTACTTTGCATCACCCGGGCCGCATGCGGTGTTGTCCGTATTCCACAGGTGTTCGGCCACTTCTTCATCGGACCGGTATATTCCGTCGTATTTATAGCCCCAGAACGTGTACAGAGGATAACCTTCGTCGGAAATGGTTTTGTCTCCATACACTCTCGCTCCTCCGTTGAGGGCTGTGAGTTCATTTTTCACGAAAGAGACATTGCCTCCGATGTAATAGTCTACATTGCCTATCCTGTTCCTGTGGTTGAGCGTCAGTTCCACGCCCTGGTTGCGCACTGTGCCCACGTTTGCGGTAGCGGCGTACCTGTTGCCGACATGGGCCGGTGCCATCACGCTCAGAAGCATGTCTTTAGTGTCTCTGACGAACAGATCTACGGTACCGGTGAGTCTGTTGTCGAGGACTCCGAAATCGAGTCCGAGGTCATATTGCTCGGTAGTTTCCCAGCGGCCTCCGTTGTTTACGTATGTGAGTATCGTGGCTCCGTTTGCGAGTTGCTGATCTCCTGTGCCGAGGACATAATCGACGAATGTCGGCCCGTTGTTCGACATGGTCAGCAGGAAGGCGTTGTCTCCTATCTTGTCGTTTCCGATACGGCCCCAGCCTGCACGTATTTTAAGTTCGTCAAGCCATGTTATGTCCTTCATCCAGCTTTCGTTGGACATTCTCCATGCGAGGGCTGCCGAAGGGAAATATCCCCACAGATGTTCTTTGAACTTGCTTGAGCCGTCAGCCCTGAAGTTCACTGTGATGAGGTAGCGGCTGTCGTATGAATAGTGCAGTCGGCCAAGGAGCGAGAATCGTCGGCTCATGGCTGCCGAGTCGGATGCGTAGGACCTGTTGTCGGTGGCCTGGGAGAGATACCAGTTCGTTTCGATCGGGTTCAGGATTGAAGAACCGGAGCCTGAGATGCTGTAATAGTCGTACTGTTCCAGTGTCTGTCCGACCATGGCAGAGAAGCTGTGCTTGCCTATATCTCTCGTGTATGTGAGCGTGTTTTCGAGCATCAGCGTAGAGAAACGGACCATGTTGCTCTCTACGAAATTTTCGTCGCGTCCGTCATAGACGGAGTAACGGTATTTGTCGGAGAATGATTTGTGTCTCGTGTTCGTGAGGTCCAGACTCAGGTCGGAACGGAATGTCAGTCCCTTGAGCGGAGCAATCTCCAGGAAGATGTCCCCGACCCACCTTTCGGTCTTGTCCGAAGGATGAGTATGTTCCACCATTGACAGCGGGTTTGTCACATTCTTGAAATTGGAAGCTGCGCTGATCTGGTTGCCGAGGTCGTTGCCGAAAAATCCGTTTACCGAGCCTGCCGGGTATCTGGCAGGGTCCCATGGGGCCATGGCTATTGCCGCCGAAAGAATAGAGGCACCCGGACTGCTGTTGTTGTTCATGGCGTTTCTTCCCCAGGAGTTCGTGAAAGTAAGGTTTTCGCCGATTTTAAGCCATTTTGCTATCTGGTGCGACGAATTGACCCTCAGCGTAAGCCTGTGATAGTCCGAGCCTATGATGGTTCCGTCCTGGTCGAAGTAGCTTCCGCTTATCGCCCATGAACTCTTGTCGTTTCCCCCGTCTACCGAGAGGTGGTAATTCTGTATGACAGCGTCCCTGAATACCTCGTCCTGCCAGTCGGTGTCGATTTTCGAGTAGTCCATATTCGATGGATAATATCTCGAGTTTCCTATCAGAAATTCCCTGACCCAGGCATCACGCCCTTCGTTGTTGAGAATGTCGATGTATTTCTGGTTTCCGACCATTTCGGCGAGTGCATGCGAAAATTCGTCAGCGTTCATAAGATTGAGTTTTCTCCACCGTGACTGTACTCCGACATAGGTGTCGAAGGAAACCCTTGTCCTGCCTGCGTCTCCGCCTTTCTTGGTCGTGACGAGAATCACTCCGTTAGCTCCCCTGGAGCCGTAGATGGCTGTCGCGGATGCGTCTTTCAGGACTTCGGTGGAAACGATGTCGTTGGGGCTTACATATGAGATGTCGCTCACGATAACCCCGTCCACGACATAAATCGGAGAACTGTCGTTGACCGTACCTATGCCTCTGATACGCACTTGTGCTGCTGCTCCTGGCTGACCTGAGTTGGCGGAGACTGTCACTCCTGCCGCAAGGCCCTGCAATGCCTGGTCAAGGCTTGCCGCAGGGGTTTTCTGGAGCTGGTCCGCCTTTACTGACGCCACGGAGCCGGTAAGATCGCTTTTCTTCATGACGCCGTAGCCTATAGCCACGACTTCTTCAAGCATTACGGCATCGGTTTTCAGTGCCGCATTAATGACATCCGAGTCTCCGACTTCTGATTTGTAGTCGGAAAAGCCTATGGATGAGAATACGAGAGTCTGCCCTTTTGCCGCAGAGATGGAATAGCGTCCGTCAAGATCGGTCGAAGTACCTGTCGTAGTGCCTTCGATTATTACGGCTACGCCCGGTAGCGGAAGTCCGTCATCCGCGGATGTGACGATGCCGGTTACCGTCATCTCCTGAGCATGGGCCATTTGGATACCGAGTGCTGCAAAAAACAATAGAACAAATCTTTTCATGTGAGTGTTATTAGTCGAGTGTCTTTTTGCCGGATTTTCCCGGTTGCAGCACAAATATATTTCGACTAATTCCTGTTATTTTCATTTTCCGGCTCACAAAAACTCAACACAGGAAAAAATATTATTCTACATTACCACATCAATAAAATTTTATAATGCTGATAATCATTGATTTATTATAAATTTTCCAATAAACTGTTTTTTACATCAGCGGAAATATTCCTATACAAGCACCAATTGTTTTAACTTTGGAAAAAAATAATACCGGCATGACTAAAGTTATAATATCAGTCTTTCTTTCAGTTTTCCTCCCGATTTTCCTTGCAGCTGCGGAAACGGGGGATTATCAGACATTTCCGTTTGTCAGGAATTTTGAAAAGACGGATTACAAGGCTGGCACCCAGAACTGGGACATCACCGAGAGCGGGGCGAAAATAATGTATTTCGCAAATAACGGAGGACTTCTCGAGTTTGACGGGGTAAACTGGACACTCGTGCCTATTTCCAACTGGACCAATGTCCGTTCCGTACTTTATGACAGAGACTCGGGCCGGATATATGCCGGTGCATTCGGCGAATTCGGCTATTATTCCTATGGTACGGAGGGGACACTCGGCTATACTTCGCTTATGGACATATTCCCGTCAGGCGGAGGATTGACTAACACTTGGAAGATTGTAAAATCGAAAGACGGGATCTATTTCCATGACGACTACAATATTTATGTATTCCGTGAAGACCGTATACGGAAAATAGATATGGGGGGGGGTAGGAAAATAAACGCCATTGCAGCTGTCGGTCGCAAGATTTATTTTTCGGCTTTCGGCAAAGGCCTTTTTTCAGTGTCTGAGGAACGCGCTGAACCGGTAGAAGGATGTGAAGAACTTGCAGACAGTAAGATATGCGCGATAATATCTTCTCCCGCAGATGTTCACGGGGCACTGCTTCTTGTTACGGAATTCGATGGAGTCTATTTGTATTCGGAAGGGGAATTGAAAAAATTCGAACTGGAAATAGACGGTCTCTTGAGAAAGGCGCAGGTTTTCTGTGCGGTTGCGGACGGCGATGTCCTTGCTGTCGGCACGGTGTCCGACGGAGTTTTCATCGTAAATCTCGAGACCGGGGACGTCACTCATCTCAATACGTTTTCAGGCCTTCAGAACAATGCCGTACTCAGCATGTTTTTCGATCTTGACGGAAATCTGTGGCTCGGTCTTGACAAGGGAATCGACTATGTCCTGCTTAATACGCCGGAGAAGTCCATTTTCATGACAGACCGCCTGTTCGGGACGGGATATGCTTCTGCGGTGTCCGGAGGACGCCTGTATCTCGGCACTAATCAAGGGCTTTATTATTTGGACGGAAAGTCCGGACATAACGACGAAGTACATCAGGTATCGGGAATCAAAGGTCAGGTGTGGTGTCTCGAAGAAATAGACGGAACATTGTTCTGTGGTCATGATCACGGGCTTTTTTCCATAGAAGGAGACATGGCCGTCAAAATAGACGGAGTCAACGGTATCTGGAAAATCATGAAGAATCCGTTCGTCCATGGTGAAATTATAGGATGTTCATACGACGGTCTTTTCACCCTGTCTGAACAGGACGGCAAGTGGATTCCGTCTGCAGTCGCAGGCTTTGATGATGCCAGTTCGGCTTTCGAACCGGACCGGGACGGCAGAATCTGGCTGCATCACTGGATCAAGGGCCTTTTCCGGCTGACTTTGAACGACAGACGCGATTCCGTCGTCAGAAGCGAGTATTTCGGCAGTGCTGACGGTTTCCCGACCGAAAGGAACAATATGACAAACATGTATGACGGAAGGATAGTATTCTCGTCCGAGGGCGGGTATTATGTTTACGATGAAGTTTCCGGCAGGGCAGTGCCTTATACCGGACTCAACAAGTTGTTTTCCAAGCCTCCGGTAGCAGCGAAAATCGAGGAATCCCCATTCGGAGACGTGCTTTTCCTTTCAGGGACGATGCAGACGCTTGCAAGGAGGAAAAACGGCAGCTTCGATGCTGTGGACAGCATTTCCCTGAAACTACTTCAGGACAAGAGGATTCCGGGATTCGACAATATAACATGGATAGACAGGGACAATTTCGTTATCAATACCGAAATCGGATTTTCATGGATAGACCTCGGCAAGATATCTTCGATGGAGGATTTGCCGAAAGGCAATATCATGTTCCGGAAAATCTCCGTTGTTTCGGACGGGAGGGATTCCCTGATTTTCGGTCCCGGGAAAGCATTGCCGGAAGCCGGAAACCGTCAGAGAATACGTTACAGGAATAATTCACTGAGTTTCAGTTTCGTATATCCTCAATATTCAGGAAAGGAAGCCGTAAGGTACAGCTGGATTCTGGAGGGTCATGACAAAGCCTGGTCTCCGTGGGGCGGGAGTACAATCAAGGACTATGCCGCTTTGCCGTCGGGCAATTATACTTTCCGCGTCAGGGCAAAGAACATGCTTTCTTCCGATATTTCCGAAACAGCATTCCCGTTTTCCGTCCTGCCTCCGTGGTATCTCAGCAAGGCTTCCGTCCTGTTCTATGTGATTTTTGCCGGACTGTGCATTTACCTGCTGCTTAACAGGCTGAATGCCAAAGCTGTGCAACGGGCGGAGGAAGTAGAGCGCCAGAAGGAGGAGGAGATGAGGGTACAGCAGGCGAGATATGAAGAAGAGGCCCATGAAAAGGAAATGGAGATAGTCAAGCTGCGGAATATGACGTTGGAAGCCGACTTGAAGCACAAGTCTCAGGATCTTGCGGACTCTGCCATGAACCTTATCAGGAAGAATGAAATCCTGATAAAGATCAAAAACGATGTGGCTAAGGTCCAGAACGAGATTTCCGAAAATGACGACAGAAGCAAGGCGATGAAACGTCTCCAGAAAATCCAGGCCGACATTCGGGAGAATATCGCTCATGACGATGACTGGCGGAAGTTCGAACACAATTTCGACATGGTGTATGAGAATTATCTCAAACGGCTGAAAAAGGAATATCCAAGACTTACGGCAGGGGACATGAAGCTGTGCGCCTATCTGAAAATGAATCTGTCTTCCAAAGACATGGCTTCCATGATGAACATGTCTGTAAGGAGTGTAGAGATGGCGAGATACCGGCTGAGGCAGAAGATGGGGTTGGTGAGGGAGACCAATCTTTCGGAATTTCTCCAGAACTTCTGACGTGCCGTTTGCGGAATGTCATCGGCTGAAAAGGTCACCACAATAGCAGATATTCCGGCAGTCGCGGAAATATTCATTTCAGGAGGTCGTTGCCGGGATGGCATGGGCCGGGCATCAGTGTAGCCGTCAAACGGGTGACGCTTATTTCCAGCCCTGGGCGGTAATG
>CALUQC010000120.1 GCA_944322805.1 uncultured Bacteroidales bacterium
GACAGCCCCGTGACCTGCATGATGGTCTCTACAGGCATTCCTATTTTCTTCATCCCGGCAGCCGCTGCCGCAAGACCTTTCTCCAAACCTTTCTTCTCACCCTCTGCCAATCCTTCCTGACGGCCTTTCTTCATGCCTTTCTCCAGACCCTTACGCTCGCCTTCCGCCAATCCCGCCTGACGGCCTTCGGCTATCCCTTCCTGTCTGGCGTAATTCAGGGCATTCTTTCTGTCGTTTTCCGTCATCATATTATTCTCGTATTGGTTCCTTTCCTCCTTCGTGAACGCCGATATCTCCGCCGTCTCGAATATCTTACCGAATATCCGCTCCTGCCTCTTTCTCTTTCATGGCTCTGACAAACTTACATAAATTTAACATTCTTTCCAATGGAATTCCCGACTCTTTTCTCCGGCGGAATCCCTGCGGAATCCCGGGCCGGTGAAAAGGTGAATTCCCGAAGGCGAAGATGCAGCATGTAAAGAGAAAAAGACGTTAAAAAGAGAAAATGTTTGACAAAAAAGAGAAAAAAAATAAAAATTCAGAAAAAACTAACATCTCTGCCGCCTTATCACTATGATGCAGCCGGCCGCGACAAGAAGGGCGGTCAGCACCCACTTGAAAATGAATGCCACGATTTCCGCATCGGAAGGAGTCAACGCAATATTGTTGTCGACAGGGGCCGGCCGCCGGACATCCACAGGATACCGCCCGTCCGAAAGCCAGTTGAAAATACCGGTGGAGAAGAACTGATTCATGGCAGGCAGGTTTTTCCTGTTCACCGTCATCTCCATGTTGCCGAGACAGTCGGAATCGCCGAGCACGACTATACGCTGTTCCCTGCCTCCCACATTCCGGGTCAGTGCCATGCAGAGGGTCCTGGTGCCGTCCGGAGAAATGGCCACAGGGATTGCCTCCCACTCATCGGACATGACATAGTCTACGGCCGCGCATCCCGGCATGGTCACGGTAAGTCCGGGAGGAAGCATGTACGACAGGTCTCGGCCGTAAAACGACACCAATGCAGGAATCAGTTCCGGAGCATAATCCGAATCTTCGCACAGGATTTCGTCCGGGAGGACGCGGATATCCATATAATCCAATATGTCGGCGACATACTGCGCATCACCCGGCTCTATGGTAAGCAGCATGTTCCCTCCTCTGTCCAAATGCCGGAACACATAGTCCCTGACTTCCGGATCCAGTTCGGACCTGGCATCGGCCAAAACTATAATGTCGAGATTGCCGACAGTATCCACCGTTTCCCTGTTTACCTGCCTTACGTCGAAACCCTGATTGACCAGCGCTTCGCGGCCGGTGCGACTGGTCGACATGCCGGCGTATCCTTCGTCCGAAATACTGTAAATATCACGCTCCCCGTCCCCGGACACGAACCCGGCAGCAATAGCCGGCTCAAGCAGGCGCCTGACAGCCGCGGCAATCTCCCTTTCTTCCGGAATTCGGGTAAAATCATCGTACATCCTCAGGAAAGTCTTCCGCCCGTCACTGCTCTCGACAAGTTTCACTATGGAATTATCCTCAGGCACAAGATCTATCCTGGCCCTTATTTCCTCCGGAGTCAGGACCTTGCGGAACGGTATGCCGAAACCTTTTGCAAACTTCTGCGCAGTCTCCAAAGTCGGCATTCTGTCTTCGCTTTCGTAATCTTCATTGGCATACGGCTCGTCATAAAAATAGACATACTCCATCTTTATGTCCGGCTTGAAGCGCATGAATTTCTTGTAGCGCTTGATATCATCGCTGATAACGGACGGAGCACCGAGCCATGCGCTGTAATCGCTCAAATTCACGTAAGTAGTTATCGACAGCGGACCGTCCAAACGTTCGATGATGCGGCGGCTCGTATCGGTAATGGTGTTGTCTTTGTTGCGTGTGGCATCATAATATACCGTAAGCCACGGATTCGAGGTGAGCACTCCCACAAAAAGCACGATCAGTATGCTTCCAACGTATTTCACGGCGCAAAGCCATTTCTTTCCGTCCCGCCGGTATTGCAGCAGGAAAATGCTGAACGAAAGGAAAAGGCCGATGGCAAGCACGAAATAAGCCAGATCTTCCGAAGACACCAGGCCGTCGATAAACTGGGTCGCACGCCCGGAGATGGAAGCCCAGTAGGTAGCCTGCCGTAAAAATTCCACATTCTGCCCTAAACTTCCCAATGTCTCCAGGAAAGAAAAGGCGCCGAGAGTCAGAAGCGCAGCCACTATCTGGTATCCGGTAAGGGATGACATGAACAGGCCTATCGCCGAATATGTGCACAGAAGAAGATAGATACCACACAAACCGCAGATTATCAGGCCTATATCCAATTTTTCCACCGCAAAGGCCGCATATACGATACCAGGAAGCAGGACCGACAGCAGGATGGCGGAAAAAATCGCCATGGATCTGAATTTGCCCAGTATTATCTGGAACGGTGTCACTGGAGACGAATAAAGGAGTTTGATAGAGCCGCTGCTGAATTCCTTGCTCATCAGCCCCATGGTAACGATGGGCATATAAAGGTACAGATAATTCAGCACGGACGGGAACAGTCCCCTTATGCCGGCAAAAAGCGTCTGGGTGATATTGGACGCCATGCCGTACATGTCCTGGTCACCGGCTATGGAAATAAGATTCGAAGTAAAATTCGAATATGACTGAAAACTGAAAAGCACAATCACGAGCCATGCTATCGGCGAGAAAAACAACTGCGCGGTTTCGGATCTCGTTATAGCTTTTATCTGTCTTATCATATCGCGGGTCTGTTTGAAAGGTATTTGAAAATGTCGTCGGCTGAAGGTATCTCCTTTATGATTTCATGCAGTTTCCAGCCTTCTTCCACGGAAATTCCGACTAATTTTTCGCAAACTGCATCGGCTTCGGCAGAAAATGTGACTTTTACGGTATCGGGCCGCCCGGACACCGGCTCCGCAGCCGTCACCCCGTCGATCTGCAGAAATCTTTCAGACGGAGGGAGCGCAGATGCAGTAAGCAGCAGGGCGGAGGGCTTGATGATACCGTTGAACTGCCCTATCGAACCGTTGAATACCATCCTGCCGTCGGAAATCATTATTATCTGCCTGCAGCTCAGCTGCACCTCATGCAGGATATGGGTGGAAAGCAGCACCATGCAGTCGGAGGAGATTTCCTCTATCAGATTCCTTATTTCTATAATCTGCGCAGGGTCCAGACCGTTCGTAGGCTCATCCAAAACGATAAAGGACGGAGTATGGATAATGGCCTGGGCAATGCCGACTCTCTGCTGGTACCCTCCGGACAGATTCTTGATAAGCCTTTTGCGGAAATGCGTAATACCGCACTTTTCCATAGCCGATGCCACGGCCTGCCGTTCATTCGGCACCTTTCTGAGTCTTGCAGCATAGCGCAGGTATTCCTCTATGCTGAGGTCGGACAGAAGAGGCGGCTTCTGCGGCAGGAAACCGAGTCTCTGCTTTGCCTCCACGGGTGACAATGCCAGGTTATAGCCGTTTATGCAGACCGTGCCGGACGTAGGGGTCAGGACTCCGCAGATAATGTTCATGAGAGTGGACTTTCCGGCACCGTTGGCTCCGAGCAGGCCCACCGTATTATGGCCGGACAATTCGAAAGAAACGTCTTTCAGCGCTTTCTGGGCTCCGCCATAGCAATGCGTTATATGTTCGACCCTTATATCGATGTTCTCACTCCGCATAAGTCTTCGTCATTGCAACAGGGACAGCTACCGTATAGTCGGCACGTCCTTTTTCTATTTTCATACGGGATGGATTTTCCGCCTCCGTGACGGATATGGTGACGATTTTTGTCCCCGGGGCATATTCCTTTATGTAATATGCTATCGCAGAATGATATGCTGAATGAAACTCGCCATGAAAATGGAAGAATACTTCATCCTTTTCCCGGTTTTCGACGATAAAATGCGCCATGGTGGCATCTTTCAGTGCCTGGGCGTCGACCAAATTCCTGACATCACCTTTTTTTGCAGGCATTCCTCCCGCATTCTTGAACATTTCCGTTATGGAGCGATATATTTCCTGGTCATAATCGACCTTGACAGGCAGAGGTGCAATGTACCTGTATGCTTCCTCCCGTAACGAATCCAACACGGCGAAACCCCTTTTGGATACCATGTTCGCATACTTCCTCGGCACATTGGTGGCGATGAACGGAATGCCGTTTTCAGCGGCGAACTGCAGGACTGGCTTGTAGTCAGTATCGAAATTTTGCCACAGTCTGGAATTTTCCACATACGTATCCATGTCTATCAGGGAATCCAGCACGAATTCATCCAAGGTGAGCTGATTGTCGCTTTCCCACATTTCGGCGCCTATAACGAGCCTGTCTCCGTGGATTTCATGCAAATCCTCCGAAATGCCGAGTTCAAGCCAATGCGAAATAGGGTCATTGTGAAGCTCTCCGAAAAGCACCACATCGTACTTCGAAATGTCGTCCAGCATCTTGTCATACGAAACCGCAGACCCGCCGGCATCGTAGATTACGAAAGCCTGGCGATCCGTCATCCCCACCGCACTGTCACAGCCGGAAAATCCGATTGCAGAAGCTGCCGATAAAAAAACGGCAAATACCGTTGAAATTTTGATGTTCATGATTTTATCTGATAAATGATTAAAAGAATATGCTGACTGACAGCCGCACCGTGTCCCGACTCCGCTCCGACCGGAGGCTCATGTCTCTCGAATACCCGGCGCCTACGGCAATGATGTCCGTTCCGACCGGAATGTCCGCATCGATGCCGGCCGAGAAGCCGGCAATGTCTTCGTCATACCATTCGCCGAGCGGAATCCCGACGTACTCCGTATAAATATTCCCCGTATTGGCCGCAGCACCCGGACGGTGCGACAGCGACAAGCCTGTCCTGTATCCGCCGGCGGCAAAAATGCCGGCATGCACGCTTCCGATGTTGAAACCTGTCTGCACTTTCAGGAAAGCATCCATTACAGACTCCCCTAAACGGTAATTGTAACTTTTGTCCTGCCTGTTCTCGGATACATATCCCGCTCCCGCCGTCACAGACTCGAGTATTGCGGTTCCGGGTCTCCACTCCATGGAAATGTCGGCCGTCCTTGCACTGTAATTATAATTCCGGATATACACGGAAGAAACATTGTTCCAGGATTTTCCGGAGCCGGTCGTAATGCCTGCCCCGCCGCGCAGGTGAATGGAGGACCTGCCGAGGAAAAGCGATTCCGAAAATGTAAGCCGATGCTTCATATACCGGTAATCCGTCCAGCGCTGCTGTCTGTCCTCAGCCTGGATGCCGCGCTGATACCATCCGTCATTTCCCGAACGGAAATCATAGGCTATCGAAAACTCGTTCTTTTCATTCCTCTGAAGCCACTGGACAAAGGCTCCGGGGGCGTTCTCTATCCAGGACATGTTGTTCTGCAAATCGGTCAGATAAGTCCCGAGACCGTTCATTAGGTAAATCGTATAATCCGGCCCGCTCGAATACATGATGCTGAAAGAAGGCTTCTCTTTCGCATGCAGCCATGAAGCTCCGAGACTGAGGACATGCCCGGATTCCAGATGGCAGGAAGCCGAGAGCCTGATGTCGATATTGAGCGTAGTCTGGGCGTTTCTGACATCGTTTTTGCGGAAAGACATGTCCCCTGTATAGACGGCGGAAATGCCGGCAGACCAGTGACGGCCGAACTTCCGGGCAGCCGCGGCAGTCAGACCGTACTTCTGGATATTCCACCTGGCACCCGGATTCTTGCAAAAATAGAAAGACGGGGATCCGTTGTCCCTGAGACGGTAGGATAGATTCGCCCTGAGACTGTCGGTCCGGCCGTTTTCGTAGACGAAGCTGCCGCTGAATGTCCATTTGTTGTCCGGAAGCCGGACAATGGATTC
>CALUQC010000121.1 GCA_944322805.1 uncultured Bacteroidales bacterium
AAAATACTCGTCAGCAGAGGATGCATACCCGTAAATCGTATGCGTTCCTGTTCCGATGCTGATACTTCCGGTGAATGTAGCTACATCTCCCTTGACCTCATTGGTCAGGAAATCCGGCTGTGCTTCACTGCCAGCAGGCACCTCATCCACCCATATTCCCATCTTCTCGTTTCCGAGCCAGGACGGAATATACAGGTTGGGATTGGACGGGTCCTGGTTAATGACCGTCTTGGTGTCCATGGCCAGTTCCGGAGCCGTCGTGACAGTAACCCTGACGGTATTCCCTTTTCCGGTATTTTCTTCCGGAGTCATTTCCTTATTGCAGGACACTGCAGCCAAAGCCATGACTGCAATCGTCGAAAATATCGCAAACCTTTTCATTTTTTCGTCCTCCTCCAGATTAGAATGGATAATAATCTTCAGCAGACAAGTCGTCTCCGGCATGGCCGCCATCGCCGAAACCGCTTCCTGCAAAACCTTGCTCAACGGAAATTTCCGCCACATTGATTCTCGGGGCCTCATAATCCGAGACTCCGGTTAAATGTTTCTGTACCATAAGTATAGTTGTTAATGTTGACAATTTGTGAAAATATTTTCGTTGCTTTTATTCTCCGAATTTTTCAAAGTTAGCCCTATTCTTCCGAAGAAGCAATAATTATCCTGTTAATTTTTCTTAAATTAGGAAATTCCATGTATATGATCCGGCATCGAAGTTTGTTTTGCAGCCATAAAAAGGGTTACAGACCGAAATCAGCCTTGGAGACATTGTCCGGCACGGACAGCCAATCCCTAATTGTCAACATTCGCGACAGCTTTTTCCTGATTGTCAACATTAACAACACGACTATGAAACAGGAAAAATTCAATGGAGCGCATGTCTACACGTCTCCATCGCTGTTTTTAACGGAAATTTCCGTAGAACACGGATTCGCTCAGTCAGGACCCGAAGGAATGGACCCGATGTCGCTTGACGCGCCGGACTATACGGATGGTGTAACCCTTTAATCAGAATCGGATCATGAAGAAATTCTTATTTCCTTTGGCAGCTGCCGCTGCTGCAACGGCCGTCGCATGCTCTGTTGAAAACGTCGTTGAAAATCAGACACCTGCCGGCGAAACATTCACTATCGAAGCCGCCATTGCCACCGCACCCGAATCGAAAACCACCCTTACCGTCATCGATGACAAGTACAAGGTGGAATGGGATGAAAACGAAGAACTTTCAGTAGTTACCAAAGACTCGGACGGCGGGTCGTCAGGCTGCAAATTCACGAAAGGCGACGGCAATTCCTTCTCCGGCACCGTATCGGATCCTGCGAAGATTACCGATATTTATGTCCTGTATCCATATGATGAGCGGCATAATTCATATAATGACCGCTATGACAATGTCAACGGATTTATTACCATAGGCTCGGCAGCTAACGGCGCCCAGACCCAGACCGGAATCGACAATACGGAGCATGTCAAGGGCAACCTGTATGGCTATTCTCAGGTTTCCGGCGGTACTGCCTCTGTAACGATGTACCACGCGGCAACACTTTTCGAGGTCATCGTCAAGAACAGCGCGGACAAGGATATTTCCATTTCAAGAATCACTCTCGGGAACAGCGAGAATGACCCTATGGTCGGTACATATTACATCCAGCCTCAGACAGGCAGCATACAGCCTTCAGGTGAAAAATATGTTTCACCGGCTGCGACCCTTGCCGTAAGCGGGGAAAATACCATCGCATCCGGCAGTAGCGGGAAATTCTATATCGTATCCGCTCCTTTCGAACTCGCGGCCGGCGAAACGCTTTCGGTAAAGATTGTATCTCCTGACGGCGCCTCCTATGATATTGACAAGGTCATTCCTTCTGCCGACTTCGGCAAATTCGCCGCCGGAACAGTAAATCACATCCAGGCCGAAATCAGCGAAATCAAGGAAGGCGAAACTATTGCGGACGGGGAGTATCTGATTGCCGGATATGCAAAATCCGGGTGGGCTGTAATGACGGCAACCAATCAGAAATCAGAATATTTCGATGCAGAAAGACTCAGTATGACAAAACCTGTTGAAGAAATTTCCTGCTCAGACTTTTACTCTGTACCTGCAATACCGGATTATGTATGGACTGTTGCAAATGCAGACGGAGGATACTCTATTCAAAGCAAGACCACATCCAAATACTTGTCTATCAGCAGTGACAATGTGAAAGAATCTGACGCCCAAGATATTTTATCAATATATAAGAATGAAGATGGAACTTATACGATTACCAAAGACGGTAAAAACGTTCTAAAATACAATACATCTTCACCTCGATTCAAGCCGTATCTGTCTACAAATGATTTTCCTATGGTTGTACTTATCCCATGGATAGAGGATACCGCGCCGCGGATTTTCGTTACGGAAACATCCAAGACCGTCAATTATGATGCGACAAGCGTAGAATTCGAATACAGCACACGGAATATCGCAGGTTCCGTCACTGCGACTGAAACGGATCCGGACAATATAATATCAGCCATCTCCACCGAAAACAACGTGATTGCGGTCACCATGGCACCCAACACGGAAGAAAAGGAAAAGAACGCCTCAATCGAACTGTCATATACCGGCGCTGAATCTGTCACACTGAATATCAAACAGAATGCTGTTCCCGGAGCTTCCAGCAAATATTATGTAAAAGTGACGTCAGAGCCGGCAGACTGGAGCGGGCAGTATCTGATAGTGTTTGAAGAAG
>CALUQC010000122.1 GCA_944322805.1 uncultured Bacteroidales bacterium
AGTTACTTGAACAAGCAAAGCGATGCAGACCACGGCAATTGGAACGGTTGCCAACTCATTACCAGAAAACGAGGTAATTCTTCTAACTCTCTTGATTTCAAAGGGGTATATCCTTTTTGCAGAATTACGATATAATCTTGGAGAATCACATTCTCCCTTATTTCGGGGATTGTGATGCGCTCCACGAGCAGGCGGTGCTGGCTTTTGTCTTGCAAAAGCTGGAACGCGGTTTGAGCATCAAAACCGTCAAGGATATTCTGATAGTCCTTAAAATGGTACATATGTGTCCGGTAAAAATCCGGACTGGTTATTATAAAGTTTAACAATTAAAACAAAGTAGGTTCACTTGAGTCATTCAGTTCATTGACAATATTGCAGTTAGGTTTACAGAACATGGTCATGAGTTCGACAGTGTCTGTAAGTGAGACACTTACAAGCTGGGGCATCTCGTAGATTGACCGTTGGACATCCATCTTCTTTTGGACAATCGCCATCATGCAGTAGGCGGTTACCGCAGTGTAGATCTGGATTCTTACGGCATTCTCGCTTACACCCCAGAATTTTTTAACCTTCAGGTGCTGCTTCAGCCATTTGAAGAACAGTTCTATCTGCCACCTATCTCTGTAAATACCTAATTTCCAATATTTTCAAAGAACTTTTATGATTTTTTAGTGGACACTAGTGAAAAGAAGCAATAAAATGAGACACTTGTTTATGATGTTTTTTACACCGTTTTTGTTATCGCTGATGCTGGGAGCATGTGCTGACGGAACATTGCCCGGAAACGATAGTGACAGTTCCGAAGGACAGCCGACCACGGATCCTACTCCGGAGCCCGATTCGCCGAAGGCTGCTATTTCATTGGAGAATATCCCTGACGGGATTGAAAACGTGCGCATTACGGCTTTCGATGGAGCTGCCGGAACGTATTTGGATGTGACCTTGGATGCTGAAAACAGCAGCAAGACCGTGGAAGTGGCGGAAATAGCTGAAAACTCAGGCATGGAACTCGGTTATACGGTCTTTTCCGATGATGCGGAAAGTGTGAGGCGGAGCATGAGAGTGGAAGGATATGTCAAGAGTGGCGATGAAGTCAGCATAGTTTTAGACATGCATGAGGACGCGCGCTTCAGCACCCTTACATGCAGTATCGGAGACCGCAGTACGGTGTCCGAGGCCTTTGTCAATGTGACAAAATCCGGCTCGGCGTACGAGGGGACGAATCCGAGATATGATGTCTACGTGAATGACGGCCCTTTCCTAAAGGCGTTGAATGTCAGGAAAGCATTGGTTACCAACGGTGTTCATAACGAAACTGTCTGGAATGACTGGACCAATCAGCATAAGCTCAGGGACACCATGTCGTATGTGAACGTGACTGCAGCATTTGACGGTCCGGAAGAAATCATAGTCAAAAGGAACGATTCCGATATTGCCGATTTCGATATCCGTCCTGCCGCGTCAGTAAGTTCCATGGCACGGTTCGGAAATGATATCGTCAGATTCTCTCTCGGAGGAGGAGATATCCTTCCGAAAGTATCGGTGGAATTCGACGGGGACAGGTACCATAACCTTTTCATATATGGCGCCAAAACGGATCCCGACAGAGACAGATACAAGAATGATCCCAATACCGTATTTTACGGACGCGGCAACCATACCCCGGGCCTGATATCCCTGAAAGACGGTCAGACACTCTATGTCGATGATGGAGCCATTGTCTACGGAAGGGTGGAGATAACGGGCAGCAACATCTCCATCAGGGGCCGCGGAGTGATTACCGGCTCCAGCCTGCCACATTATGGCAGCCTTTATGCGGAAGGCCCTAAACTGGTCATAACGACCGGCAAGGAGCTGCATACGGATATTGTCATCGAGGGGGTCACCTTTGTCGATTCTCCGAACTGGACGCTGTGTCTGAGCGATATCAAAGGCCTGACTGTCAAGAATGTCAATATCATCACCCACATCAACAATGCTGACGGAATAGATCTGCAGAACTGCTTTGACTGCGAAGTGTCCGACTGTTTCATAAGGACTTACGATGACAATGTGTCCTGGAAGATCACAACACAGTACGGAGGATGTCTCAACGACTGTTACGATATAGACATGCACGACTGCCTTCTGTGGTGCGACCATGCCAGAAACATTATGGTGGGACCGGAAGCCGGGCAACAGGGACAGGTGGAACGTTCCATACATGACTGCACGTTCAGCGACTGTACAATACTGGAATCATTCGGGACATCCATGTCGGTGCAGCAGGATGAGTCTTCGGGTTATTCGGCCATGCCGATAAGAAACATTACGTTCAGGAATATCGTGCTGGACGATGTCCTGTCGAGCTGCATGCCTGTCAAAGTCCGTCAGAACGGGCTGATGGATCCGGTGTGCGAGATGAGCGGAATACATTTCATGAATATTACGGTCAACACTCTGGGCGGATTCAAACAGAGCCTGGTAGAGGATTGTGGAAACTCCATGTCGGATATCCTGTTCGAGAATGTGTCGGTCAACGGTACGAAAATGACTGGTCCTGGTGAATTGATGCGGGTAAGCGGCTCCGTAAGCCCTGTCTTCAGGTAGAAATAGTTTGTTTATGTCCGATATTTGCTTTATTTTTGAATCCATGAAAACAATATGCAGATATGCAGGCAGTATCAGTCTGATCCTGACGGCTGTTTCAGCCGCTGTCTCATGCGGCGATGCAGACACTTACACTCCGGCTATAATACTCGGGGAAGAGACCGTGATAGTACAGGGTATGACCGCCGAAGAGTATTTGTGGGGGCCTTACCAGTTCCCGCGTCCCTATAATCTCGGAGACAGGCTGGTAGTGGCAGTACATGTTGCTGCAGATGACATATCGTCGTTCGGGGAGACGAACAGATGGTTTGAAAGTTATGACAAAGGACGGACCTGGCGGGAGACTGACCCGTCAGTGGCCTCGGAGTGCGGCTTGCTCCTCCCTGACGGGGACAGGATATATTTCCCGATGGAGAACGGCATAAGCCTGGATGCATACGAGTTCGAGGATCAGCAGTACAACACTCCTGATTATGACTACTCCGAAAAGGCGGCGCCAGGCAAGATGCCTCTTCCTGATGGAATGAGTTTCCAGATGTGGGGGATACAGGTCAATGCGTACAGGACCGAGCGGCTTCCCGAAGAGCTTGACCGCAGCGAGTGGCTGATGCTCCGGACTCCGGCCGGCGGGACAGAGGCTGTGCGTGAATATGCGAAGGTGGACTGGCCGTACCTGACGCGTGTCGTGCATATACAGGACGGACATAAGGTTTTGAAACCGATTTTCCCTCGCGGCAATCCCAAACTCGGCCCTGATGGGGCAGTGTGGATAGCCTGCTTTTCCGGAGAGGGGCATATCAATCCGGAAAACGGGCTTTATTCACCGTATTACAGCGCCGAAATTTTCCGTTCCGAGGATGGTGGCCGTACCTTTTCGCAGCGTTCCCATCTTGAATATCCGGCTGACGGGAAAATGTATCCGTATTCAAGCGGCGGTTTCAGCGACAGTGATTTCGAGTTTTTCCCTGACGGATCAATGGTCTGGTTTCTGCGTTCGAACTGGTATGGCAACACAGGCAAGGAATGGCATCCCATGTATATGACCCGCTCGGAAGATATGGGAAAAACCTGGTCGGCTCCCGTGGAATTCGCTCCGTGCGGAACATTGCCGCGGCTTTGCCGTCTTGATTGCGGAGCTACCCTTCTGTGCTATGCCCGTCCCGGGACATTTATTTCCGTAAGTACGGACAAAGGAGGCCGGCACTGGAGCAAACCGGTCGAGGTCATGACCGCCGGGGACAGGAGCGGTCTGTCCAACAACCCTCCTGAAAAGCCGTCCTTTTCACAGTGGGCAGGCTCATGCAACAATCCTGAAATGATAGCAATCGATGACAGTACGGCACTGCTGTTCTACAGCGACTTTTATTATCCCGATTCCACAGGTGTCAAGAGAAAGACTGTCCTCTGCCGCCGGGTTACTGTCAGAAGTCATTAAAAGTTTAAAAGTTTTTATCCGACAGTCGCAGATTTCGAAGATTTTCCGTAAGTTCGCGAGAATTTATCGAAACTGAAATGAAAGACGCTTCATTACTGCTTGTTTTGCCGTTCATTTTCCTCATTGCTGGATGCGGAACAGTTTCGCATACGGTATCGACGGAAAACACACCTGCAGGAAATACTCCTCAAGAGCGATATATCGCACAATATTCGCGGATAGCCGTGGCCGAGAGAAAAAGGTCGGGAGTGCCGGCCAGCATTACTCTTGCACAGGGAATGCTGGAGTCAGCGAATGGCCAGTCGCGCTTGGCCGTGAAAGGGAACAATCATTTCGGCATCAAGTGCCATGACTGGACAGGGGCCAGGATGTATTACGATGACGACAAAAGGGGGGAGTGCTTCAGGAAGTACCGCACTCCGGAAGAGTCGTACCGGGACCATTCCGATTTTCT
>CALUQC010000123.1 GCA_944322805.1 uncultured Bacteroidales bacterium
GCACCGAAATCGAAATTCCTGCATGTATCTTTCAGTTCCGCAGCTGAAAGCGGATTATATGCCTTCTGCACATCCCTGCGCTCCACGCTCGTCCAGGACACCCTGGCTATGGCATCCTCCACCTCAATGACCTCGGCCGCGGCAGAATCCGGATTTTCCATGCCGCTCAGTTCGAATATCCTGGATATGTACTTCCGGTATCCTTCCTTAAGTTCCGCATTCGCCGTATCCACATAATAATCCCTGTCACCCATTCCGAGCCCGGCCTGATCGATGTAAAGTACATTCGTATCGCTGGCCTTCATGTCCGCTGCCACATATGCGGCGAAAAACGGGGTGCCGCTCTCGGCATGCATCCTGGCCACGGTCTCGGCAAAGGAACGGCTGTCGCTTATGGCATCTATTTCAGCCAGGCGTTTCTGCAAGGACGCGGCGCCCTCCCCGGCAAGCCTTGCCGAATCGAGTCCCATCTTGTAAAGGTCGTCTATTTTCTGGGCTTCGCTTCCCGGCACAGGATTGCCCGTACCGAGTGCTTCAAACAGCTCCCTGAGCCTTTTTTCATTATTTTCAGCGATTTCATTCATCACACCGTAGCGGGCGTATTCCGGTTTCAGAGGATGGGACTCCATCCATCCGCCCGTTGCGTAGCGGTAGAAATCTTCACCCGGCGCCACCGACAAGTCGAGATTTGCCGGATCCAGTGCCTTTTCCGTATCTTTTTCCGTCTGCCTGCAGGAAGCGATTGCCGCCAAGGCGAGCATAAGACATACAATTCTGTTCATATCCCTAAATTTGATACATTCCTGCAAAGATACTTATATTTTGGAAACTGTCTTGAAAATTCCTTACAGTTTCCAATATTTCCCGTTTCCTCCCATTATTTTTCGTCAACGGGCGAAGATTCAGGTACGAAACCGTTGGATTTTCTCCTGTACTCCGACGGGGACATCTTCATGTTTTTCCTGAAAAATTTCGAGAATGCCGCCTGATCGGCGAAATGCAGGAGGTCGGAAATCTGCTGGATAAGTATGCCGTTGTTCTTCAACAGCTGCACCGACAGGCCCAGTACCTCCTCGGAAATGATTTCATGCGGCGTTTTCCCGGTCCACGTCTTCACTACGCGCGACAGATGCTTCGATGATACGCACAGTTCCTTCGCATAAAATGACACCTCGCGCCGTTCCCGGAAATTCTTCCACACAAGTTCCATGAAATTGGCCATCAGGGCATCCTTCATCCTCACCGTGCCGCGCTCCTGCATCTGGAACCTGTCCTCCTTTATCATCAGATCGCCTAATTCCAGTACGTAACCCCTGAAATACACTTTCAGCATTTCCTTCCTGTAGTTGTGGTCCAGGTCCGACAGGATATCGTCGACGAGGCGCATCTGCCTGTAAAGCCGGGATGTGGAATTCGTCGACATGTGTATCACGGGATTGTTTATGATTATCGAAAAATAATCCTTCGGCCCCGGCACGATGTTCTGCATCACCTCTATCATGAATTCGCGGGTGGTCACGAAGCAGTAGAACTCCACATCCTTGCTGAAACTCCGGAACCCGAAACTCGTACCCTCCAGTATGTCAACGAAATCACACCGGTGCAGACTTGAGGTTTTCCCGTTGATGTCCGCCTCGATGCTTCCGGAAAAGACAAGGAGGTTCAGCCGGCATCCGATTATCTTGAATTTTTCGAAGATGGAAATGTCGTTTACCTTGAGAATTATGAAGCTGTCGTCGATTTTCTGGTCATCCCGCACGTACGAGCACAGTTGTTGCATGTTCAACGTCTTCATGTGCATAATAATCCCGTATTGTCTTTTTTTGACAATATTACCGCAAAAATGCTGAACTTTCAAGCCGATATGCGATTTTTGGACAAATAAAAACGACATTTTTACAAATGCACTTGAAAACAATGCGGTATTTTTGCATCTGCAAAAAATCGACTGAAAAAATAACATTATATAAGTAAGATGAAAGTATTGAAATTTTTTATCCCAGGGCTGTGTGTCCTTGCCGGTATGGTATCCTGCAAGGAAGAAGTAAGCCACCAGCCGCAGGCCAGCGAGTATCCGCTTTTGACGCTCGGCCTTGAAAGCAGGACGCTTTACACAACGTATCCTACCGTCATCGAAGGAAGGCAGTACGTGGAAATCCGCCCGCAGGTATCCGGATTCATTACCGATGTGCTTGTAAATGAAGGTGCTCAGGTAAAGAAAGGTGAAACACTCTTTATAATAGATACAATCCCCTATGCAGCTTCTTACGAGCAGGCCAAAGCCGCAGTAGCTACGGCCGAAGCGCAGGAAGCCACTTCAAAGCTGACGCTTGAAGGCCAGGAAGAGCTGTACAAGGAAAAAGTCATTTCCGACTTCGAACTCCAGACTTCGAGAAATTCGTATCTGAGTGCGAAGGCATCTCTCGCCCAGGCGAAAGCACAGGAAGTAAGCGCAGCAAACAATCTTTCATTCGCCAAGGTTACGAGCCCGGTTACGGGTGTCGCAGGCATGACATCCATCCGTGTGGGAACACTTGTAAGCTCTTCCATGGCCGAGCCGCTCATCACGGTGACCGACAACTCGAGCGTATACGCCTATTTCTCGCTGAGCGAAAAAGAAGCTCTCAGTCTTATCAAGCAGTACGGATCGATTGAAAAGACCATTGCATCCTACCCTCCGGTATCGCTGATTCTGAGCGACGGTACGGAATACGGGATTAAAGGCAGGATAGATGCCATCAGCGGCATTGTGGAGAACTCCGTCATCAGAGTCAGGGCGGTGTTCGAAAATCCTGACGGGCTGCTGATCAACGGCAGCAGCGCCAATATTTCCATCCCTTACGTCAGGGAAAACTGCATCGTAATCCCGCAGGAAGCCACATTCGAAATCCAGGACAAGATTTTCACATATAAAGTCGTGGACGGGAAAGCTACTTCCACCATAATAGATGTATTCAAAATCAACAACGGCAAGGAATACATCGTGGAAAGCGGACTGTCCGAAGGTGACACGATAGTCGCCACCGGGGCCGGCCTGTTGAGGGAAGGCACCCTGGTAAAAGCAGCTGGAGCTACGACCGGACAGGGGACAGGCAATGGGAACGCTGCTGAAGATGAAAAAGAAGGAGAATAGAAGATGAAACTCAAAATGTTTGTAGACAGGCCGATTCTGTCTGTCGTAATATCGGTTGTCATTGTACTGCTGGGACTCATCGGACTGGTCAGCCTTCCGGTGGAGCAGTATCCTGACATCGCTCCGCCTACCGTGAGGGTCAGCACTACATACAGCGGCGCCAACGCAGAGGCCGTGCAGAACAGTGTGATCGTTCCTCTCGAGGAGGCCATCAACGGTGTGGAGAACATGACCTACATGGAGTCTTCCGCAAGTAACTCCGGAAGTGCATCCATCTCCATATATTTCAAGCAGGGGACAGATCCCGACATGGCGGCCGTCAACGTGCAGAACAGGGTGTCCCGCGCCACGTCCCTGCTTCCTGCAGAGGTGACAAGGGTCGGCGTGGAGACCATGAAAAGGCAGAGCAGTACGCTGAAAGTGTTCGCGCTCTACAGCCCGGACGGCACGTATGACGAAACCTTCCTCACCAACTACCTTTCCATCAACGTCAAGCCTGAAATCCAGCGTATCTCCGGCGTCGGCGAGGTGAACGTGATGGGCGGTGACTACTCCATGCGTATCTGGATGAAGCCGGACATCATGGCCCAGTACATGCTGCAGCCGTCCGACATCATCTCCGCGCTTTCAAGCCAGAACATAGAAGCATCCACCGGAGCCATCGGAGAAAACTCCGAAAACGTCTATCAGTACACCCTCAAGTATAGGGGCCGTCTGAGTACGGAGGAAGAATTCGGCAATATCGTGATTTCCGCACTTCCGAACGGCAGCGTGGTCAGGCTCAAGGATGTGGCCGACATCGAACTTGGAGCGGTAAGCTATTCCTATACGGGTAAGGTGCTCGGAGCCCCGGGTGTGACCTGCATGATCAACCAGACTGCGGGAAGCAACGCGAATGAAATCATCACGGCAATAGACGAATACCTCGCCGAGGTGGAGCATAACCTTCCAAAGGGGGTGGAGCTTGTGAGCATCATGAGTACAAAGGACTTCCTCGACGCCTCGATACATGAGGTCATCAAGACCCTGCTCGAGGCCATCCTGCTCGTAGTCCTCGTGGTCCTCGTCTTCCTGCAGAATGTCAGGGCCACCATCATCCCGACACTCGGTATCTTCGTGTCCCTGATAGGTACTTTCGCCTTCCTGATTGTGGCAGGCTTCAGTATCAACCTTCTCACCCTGTTCGCCCTCGTACTCGCCATCGGTACGATAGTCGATGACGCGATCATCGTGGTCGAAGCGGTGCAGGCAAGATTCGATGCAGGATACAAGTCGCCTTACAAGGCCACCGTGGATGCCGTGAGCGGAATCTCCTCCGCCATCATCACCTCTACACTCGTCTTCATGGCGGTGTTCATCCCGGTATCCTTCATGAGCGGTACTTCGGGTGTGTTCTATACGCAGTTCGGTCTGACAATGGCCGTGGCCGTGGGTCTTTCCGCCGTCAATGCACTGACGTTCTCACCTGCCATGTGCGCCCTTATACTCCATCCGAACGAGGAGGTGGCCCCAGGTGAGAAACCGAAGAAATTCACCACGCGTTTCAGGATAGCGTTCGATGCGGCATTCCAGAGCATGTCCAAGAAATACAAGCACGGAGTGACATTCTTCATAAGGAACAAATGGGCCGGCGGTCTCGCCCTTATCTGCGCAATCGGAGTCCTGCTTTACCTGATGAGCACCACCAAGACATCCCTTGTGCCTAACGAGGATATGGGGAACCTGTTCGTGAGTGTGGATGCGGCTCCGGGAAGCTCCCTGAACGAGACTACGAAGATTCTGGACGAGATGGCGAACAGCATCAAGGATCTGCCTCAGATACAGACATTCAATCAGGTGGCAGGCTTCAGTTTCAGCGGCTCGGGTGCATCTCACGGAATGATGATGGTCAGGCTGAAACCATGGGACGAAAGGCCGGGCAAGGAAAACAGCAATACCGCCGTATCAAACATGATATATGCACGGACAGCGCATATCAAGAATGCACAGATATTCGTGTTCGCGCCGCCGATGATATCGGGATACGGTACAGGAAACTCATTCTTCGTAAGCCTCGAGGACAGGTCCGGCAAAGGCATGGCCACGCTTTACGACGTGACCCAGCAGTTCATCGGAGAGCTGAACAAGAGGCCGGAAATCCAGATGGCATACACGTCGTTCAGCGCGAACTTCCCGCAGTACACTGTGGATGTGGACGCAGCCCAGTGCCTCCGCGCAGGCATCACTTCGGATCAGGTGCTTTCAGTGATGCAGGGCTATCTCGGAAGCTACTATGCATCCAACTTCAACCGGTTCACGAAGATGTACCGCGTCATGCTCCAGGCCAAGCCTGAGTACAGGGACGACATGCAGGCGTTGGACAACATCTATGTCAAGACTGCTTCCGGCATGGCTCCGGTCAGCCAGTTCATAACCCTGACGAAGACGTACGGTGCCGAAAACCTCGACCGTTTCAACATGTTCCCTGCCATCACCGTCCAGGGTATGCCGGCGGAAGGATACAGTTCGGGAGACATCATCGCCGCCATCCAGGAAGTGGCCAATACTTCGCTGCCTACGGGATTCGGCTATGAATTCTCCAGCATGACAAGGGAGGAGGCCCAGCTGGCCGAGTCGCACTCCACGACTATCATCTACATAATAGCCATCGTCTTCATCTACCTGATCCTCTGCGGTCTGTACGAGAGTCTGTTTCTGCCGTTCGCGGTAATATGCTCCGTACCGTTCGGCCTCATGGGCAGCTTCCTATTCGCCAGGATGTGGGGAATCGAGAGCAACATCTACATGCAGATCGGTGTCATCATGCTTATCGGACTTCTGTCCAAGACCGCCATCCTGATTACGGAATACGCTACGGAGCGGCGCAAGCACGGAATGACGCTCAGCCACGCGGCGGTTTCCGCAGCGGGTGTCCGTCTGAGGCCTATCCTCATGACAGTGCTGACGATGATATTCGGTATGCTCCCGCTCGTCACGGCTCACGGTGTAGGCGCCAACGGTAACCAGTCGCTCGGTGTCGGAGTGGTCGGAGGTATGATAATCGGAACGATCGCACTTCTTTTCATCACGCCTATGTTCTTCGTCATATTCCAGTACATAGAGGAGAAAGTCATGGGCAAGAGAAGAGAAGACAGAGAGTTAGAGGAGAGTGAAATATGAAAAAGACAATAATAATCGCATTGGCGGCTGTCATGATGTGCAGCTGTTCGATATACCGCAAATACGAAAGGCCGGAGAATCTTCAGGTAAATGTGGACAGCCTGTACAGATCCGAACTCGTCGCAAATCCGGAGGATACGTCATCGTTCGGCAGTCTGCCGTGGGAGGAGCTGTTCACGGACCCTTATCTGAAAAAGCTCATAGACACCGGCCTCGTGTACAACACGAATCTCCAGTCGGCCATTTACATGGTAGAACAGGCCAAGGCCGGACTGTATTCTGCGAAATGGGCCTACTCGCCGTCGCTCAACCTGTCTCCGCAAGGTACCATCACCAGCATTGACGGAAACAAGGCAAGCTACACCTATAATTTGGGAGGGAGCGTCAGCTGGGATATCGATATTTTCGGCTCTCTGCTGAACGCAAAAAGAGAAGCCCAGGCCACCCTGCTGCAGCAGGATGCGTACAGGCAGGCTGTCCAGTCGCAGATAGTCGCCACCATTGCCACGAGCTACTACGCCCTGCTGATGATGGACGAACAGGTGAGAATCAGCGACGAGAGCGTAATCATATGGAAGGAGCAGGTAAGGACAATGGAAGCCCAGCTGAAAGTAGGTACGGTGAATGAGAATGCCGTGACGCAGGCCAGGGCCAATCTGTACAGCCTGGAGGCATCCAACGCCCAGTTGAAACAGCAGCAGAAAGAGACCGAAAACGCCCTGTGCACCCTTATAGGGCAGGTTTCCGGCACTATCGAGAGAAGCACTCTCGCAGAGCAGGAACTGCCGGAGGTGACAAGCGTGGGAGTTCCTCTTTACCTTCTGTCGAACAGGCCGGATGTATATCAGGCGGAAATGGCGCTTGCCGCAGCCTATTATTCCACGAATCAGGCCCGCGCAGCCTTCTATCCGCAGCTTACCCTTTCCGGAAGCGCAGGATGGACCAACAGTCTCGGACAGGCGGTGACGAATCCTGCAGGAGTATTGCTCAACGCCATCGGGACATTGGCACAGCCTATCTTCAACAAGGGTCAGCTGAAAGCCAACCTGAAAGTTTCCAAGGCTCAGGAGGAGATAGCCAAGCTGAACTACAAGCAGGCTATCCTCGACGCGGGACAGGAGGTGAACGATGCGCTGTTCGCCATAGAGACGGCCGGCATCATGCTTGAGAAACACCAGGCGCAGTGCGTGGACCTCGAAAGGACGGTGAAGACTGCGGACATGCTGTACAAGAAGTCTGCATACGGGTCATATCTGGAACTTCTGACCGCACAGCAGTCCCTGCTCAATGCCCAGCTCAGCGTGGTATCCGACAAGTACAACCAGTTAGCCGAAACCGTGACGCTGTACATGGCCCTCGGAGGAGGCAAGGAGTAAGGAGAAGGCAGGATTGCCTGCACTACATGTTTTCAAGAATGAGGATGGGTCAGATCTGGCTCATCCTCATTTCATTTCCGCTCCTGACTGAGTCTGAGGGAAGCCGCCGGGGGACAGCCGCGGATAATCGATGTAATTCTTGAAAAATTTCAAAACTGCATCTAAATTTGCATTTCCGTAAAAAAAGCGCATTATGGCAAAAATAGGGATATTCGATTCCGGAGCCGGAGGACTGTCGGTGCTCAAGGAAATCAGGAAAGTGCTGCCGGCGGAAGACTATGTCTATTTTGCCGACAACGCCAACTGCCCTTACGGTGAAAAGACAGTGAAATTCGTCACTGAAAGGGCCATGGAAATATCCGAAATGCTCATAAGGATGGGGGCTGATATAATAGTGGTGGCCTGCAACACGGCTACCGCCGCCGCAATATCGGCATTGCGCGAAAATTATTCATGTCCGCAGAAACCGGAAACGAGGGAAAAGATCCTCGGGCTCTCCGGAGGCAGGCGCGACCACATCCGATTCATAGGAATGGAGCCTGCCGTAAAACCGGCGATTGGCATGACGAAATCAGGAGTAATAGGCGTCCTGGCGACGGCAGGGACTCTGAAGGCCGAAAAATACAGGCACACCAAAGAGCTTGCCAACGGCAGGGTAACGGTCATGGAACACGTCGGCCAGGGATTCGTGGAGTTGGTGGAAAACGGAATCACTTCAGGACCGGAGGCAGAAAAGACCGTCAGGGCAAGCCTTGGCCCGCTGTTGGACGCAGGAGCCGACACGATAGTCCTCGGATGCACCCACTATCCTTTCCTGACGGACGTCATAAAGAAAATAGCCGGTCCCGATGTAACCATAATCGACCCTGCCCCGGCCGTGGCGAAGCATCTTACGGAAGTCATGGAGGAGGACGGGATAGTGCCCGTGCAGGGCAATGTCCGGGGCAGCCTGACGCTGCTTTCTTCCGGAAATGACGATACGCTGAAAAGGCTTGCCGCCACCATCTGTACATAAGTATTTTCGAATCGAGCGTAACGCAGAAATTACCCTTTCTTTTCAGTCACCCCTCACATATTTCTTAATAATTTTTTAATACGGATTAACATCTCCGTAAGGGATTCGTAAAATTTCCGCTACTTTCAGGCAATACCTTTGCCGCCGGAAAAAAATTTGAAAGTAGTGAGAAATCTGAGACTGATTCTGACCATCGCTGTTATAATTTTCGGTCAGATCGCGGCACGGAATGCCGCAGCAAAGCCGGAAAGCGCCGGCGACATCCTGAAAGGAACTGTAATCGACGCCGAAACAGGCGAGCCCCTCATAGGTGCGGCAATATTGGTGAGCAACACCACGGAAGGCGTCATCACGGATCTGGACGGCAGCTTCATCATCAACATGCTGCGTGACGACATGGCATTCGAAGTTTCCTACATAGGATACAGGACAGTGCCGTTCGGAATAGCCACCGGAACAGGAGAGATGCTCCTGAGCGTCAGCCCGGAGTACGCCTCCAGCATCTCCATTGAAGGAAATACCCTCTCCATAATCATGCAGCCCGACGGGGAAATGCTCGAAAACGCGATAGTTACAGGCAGGAAAAATCTCGAATCCCTGCAGGCTCTCCAGAACGAAAGAATCACATCCGGATTCGCCATAGAAAACATGGGCTCCAAGGAAATGAGCCTGAAAGGCATATCGAACGCACAGGAAAGCGTGGCGAAACTCTCCGGGATTTCCATAGCCAACGCCGGCCAGCTGATAGTGCGCGGACTCGGCGACAGGTACAGTACTACCACTCTGAACGGACTTCCGATAGCGTCGCCCAATCCCGACAACAAACTTATCCCGTTAGACATATTTCCAGCTTCCACCATACAGAACATCACCGTGAGCAAGGTGTATGAGGCAAGTTCCTTTGCAGACTATTCGGGAGCGCATGTGGACATCAGCACGAAAGAAGGCCAAAGCGAAGACTTTTTCAGGATTTCGCTTTCTACCGGAGGACTGTTCAACACGCTGTCGGACAAGTTCTACGGCATGGACAGCAAAAGCCTTTTCGTGACGCCCCGGCTTGACAAGGGAGCAGAAAATGCCGCATATTCCGAATTCGCATCGTATTCGAGGAACAATGACTTCTTCGGCACGACATTCCAGTCATCCCGGCAGGCAGTGCTTCCTGACCTGAACGGAAGTCTCGGATACGGGAAAAGTTTCGGAATCGGAGGCCAGACCCTCAGCATACTTGCATCGGCAAGCATCAAGTCCGGACAGGAAACCATGAAAGACGCTTTCTACAAGACTTTCGAGGCAAGTTCCGAGGGAAACATGCAGAGCAGCTATGACTATGACAGCTATTCGCGCAAGCTGGACATAGCAGCCCTTGCGGACATTGACTACACCCTCAGAGAGCATGACAACATCGGCCTGACGGTATTTTTCGCAAGGAACGCCAAAAGCACCTTCCTCGACAGGACCGGAGAGGATTTTCACGAAGGCTATTCTCTCGCCGGAATCAATTCCGTGTCACACTTCTACATGCTGCAGGACTACCAGCTGTCCGGGCATCACGAAACGGGTAACTGGCTTGTGGACTGGGGCGTATCATACGCCAGGACAGCAAGCGACGAGCCGGACCGCAGGCAGGTGATGTTCAGCAGGCATGAAGACGGCACGGTGTCATTCTTCGACCTCAACCAGCAGGAAACCCAGCGGTATTTCGGCAAACTCAACGAAAACGAAATAGTCGGCGACATCAAGGCCACCTGGAACATCAACGATGAGGACAGGCTCCGTTTCGGTATCACGGCCAAAGACAAGGACAGACATTTCAAGACCACGAGATTCTACTATGACATCAGCGCCCTGGATGCCGTCTTTCCGTACGATGACAGGTTCGACATGGACAACTGGCTGAATTTCGACAATGTCCAGGACGGGACAATCAGCATAAGCCGCCTGCAGGCGCCAAGGGACAAGTACGACGCTTCGAGCACCATAGCGGCCGGCTTTGTGGAGACGGACCTCACGTTCGGGGAGAAATGGTTCCTCAATGCAGGACTAAGACTCGAGGCAAGCCGTCAGAGCGTGGACTACAACGATGACGTGGAGGACCTTACGAGGAATCTCGATGCCATCGACCTTTTCCCGGCAGTCAACCTGAAATACAGCCTGACCGACAGGAGCATGTTCAGGCTTTCCCTCTCGAGAACAGTTACACGCCCGTCATTCGTGGAAATGGCCCCGTTCCTCTACCAGGAAAGTTTCGGAGGGGCGCAGATAAGGGGTAATGACGAACTCCAGAACGGATACAACTACAACGTCGACCTGAAATACGAGTTTTTCGCCCGGGAAAATACCGACATGTTCTCCGTAACTGCATATTTCAAGTATTTGGACAAGCCTATAGAACGTACGCAGCGGCTGTCGGGAGGCGCGACGGAACATTCCTTCCAGAACGCGGACAACGGACTCGCGGCCGGAATAGAAGCCGAATTCAGGAAAGAAATAACAAGGGACCTGACGGTCAACGCCAACGCCTCCTACATGTACACCAACGTAATATTGCCGGAAGGCGGAGTCTATACCAATCCGCAGAGGTCACTGCAGGGAGCATCCCCGTATCTTGCCAATGCGGATATCACCTACACGCCGGAATTCAGGAACGGGGACGGTCTGAATCTCAGCCTGATGTACAATCTTCAGGGACCGAGGATACACGCCGTGGGCATCATGGGGCTCGGAGACGTGAAGCAGCTCCCGGTACATTCCCTCGATTTCACCGGCTCATTCGAATTCAAGGAACATTTTACGGTAAGCCTTTCGTTCAGCAACATGCTCGACTCTACCATCCGTTTCAAACAGGAAATCCCGAATGCCGGCAGGTCGGAAATAGTGGAGCAGTGGAAAATGGGACCGGCTTTCGAAATAGGCTTTACATACTCGCTTTAGGATAATTTAATTAACCATAACATTTCAATAATGAAAACAATCAAATTCTTCATTTCGGCATTGGCTGCAACAGCCATGGCTGCAAGCATGATTTCATGTCAGAAAGACAATGGCACCGATGACGATGATCCGGTAGAAGACATCGTATTCGAAGACGGAGCCACACTGAACGGCCGCTACAATGACAACATCACGCTCAAGTCCGGAAACTACACCCTCTCGTCGAGCCTCCAGATCACGGCTCCGGGCGTCCTGACCATCGAGCCGGGCACCACCATCACGGCAGCCGCCAACGACAACATCATCTACATCCTCATCGAACAGGGTGCGAAGATAATGGCTCAGGGAACCTCATCCGCCCCTATCACGATGACTTCCGAGACCAAGGAATCCGGCGCATGGGGAGGCCTGCACATCTGCGGCTATGCACCTACCAACGCAGGCAGCGGAAGCTCTGAAATCGGCAACGCATCATACGGCGGGAACAACAGCAGCGACAATTCCGGAGTACTCGAATATCTTGTCATAGAAAACTCGGGATATGCACTTGACAGTGAACATGAGGCCAACGGAATTTCCCTCTACGGAGTGGGCAACGGCAC
>CALUQC010000124.1 GCA_944322805.1 uncultured Bacteroidales bacterium
CCGCATTCCGACCATTTCGAAATGAGCGGAGAACAGATAGCGTGTGTCCTGCGCTGGGCTCTCGACGAGGCTTCTACCCTGACAACGGAGAGGTCGCTCGTCTTCCCGATGCTCAGGAGAATCCCTAACGATACCCATGCCAGCCTGATGCACAGGGTCGCCGTGGATATTCCTTCCCTGCTGAGCGTCGACGGATTGGCCCTGAAAGACGGCCGGACCGAAAAAATCATAATAGACGGAGCTTTCTACAGTGAAGAAACATGGTCCGTAGGACGGCAGAATACCGGCACAGGCTCGGGTACGGCACCCGTGCCCGCCGTCAAGCTGACTCGAACGATTTTCCCGTCTGTCGACAAGCCGGTGCTTTATGAAAGATTCACATTGCAGAATCTGAAAGACAGGGAAGCCATATTCTACATTCCCGAATATTCTCAGAAATTCAGGACCCTGGCAGAAAAAGGGAAAGACGGGGTCTATGTCATCAGCGTTTCCATTGCCGGTGACGGCACTTTCATCCTCGGGAAAGGCGACAGCATCACTTTCGATGTAATATTCGCCGGATACAGGGAAGGGCAGCCGACTGATTATGGAAACGTTGAAGCAGAACTCGAAGCAAGGCGCAGTTTCGTGGAAAAGGACATGAACGGGGCTCTCGTGCTCGAAACACCTGACCCTGTAATAAACACGATGTTCCGATATGCCAAGATCCGCGCCTGCGAGAGCATCTGCAAGACTGCCGGAGGGTACATGCATGCTCCGGGAGGAGAATCGTACTATGCCGCCATATGGACCAACGACCAGGCCGAATACGTAAATCCGTTTTTCCCGTTCACGGGGTACTGGAAAGGCAACGAGTCAGCCATCAATTCTTTCAGGCACTTCGCACGTTTCATGAATCCGGAGTACAATCCTCTGCCAAGTTCCATTATAGCAGAAGGAACCGACATATGGGACGGGGCCGGAGACAGGGGCGATGCGGCGATGATAGCTTACGGAGCATCCCGGTTTGCCCTGGCCTATGCCGGCCGGGATGAAGCGGAAGAACTGTGGAGTCTTATAGAATGGTGTTTGGAGTATTGCCGCAGGCATCTCAATACCCATGGCACAGTAACTTCCGATACCGATGAACTCGAAGGCCGGTTTGAAGCCGGGACAGCCAATCTCTGTACCTCATCGCTTTACTACGACGCCCTGAACAGTGCCGCATATCTGGCTGAAGCACTTGGGAAGCCGGCCTCCGTGGCAAAAAACTACCGCAGACAGGCATCCCTGCTGAAAAAGAACATCGAAAAATATTTCGGGGCGGAAATCGGAGGCTTCCATACCTACAGATACTATGACGGCAACACTCTTCTCAGGTCGTGGATATGCATCCCGTTGACAGTCGGGATTTACGACAGGGCAGAAGGTACGGTAGACGCCTTGTGCAGTCCTCTGCTTTGGCAGGATGACGGGTTGCTGACCGAACAGGGAAGCTCTACATTCTGGGATCGCTCCACCTTGTACGCACTCAGGGGGATATATGCCGCCGGGATGTCCGACATTGCTACAGGAAAACTGCACCAGTATTCCGAACGCCGGCTGCTCGGAGACCATGTGCCCTATGCTATCGAGGCATGGCCGGAAGGCTCCCAAAGACATCTGTCGGCAGAAAGCGGCCTTTATTGCCGTATCATCACGGAAGGAATGTTCGGCATCAGGCCTGCCGGATTCGACAGCTTTACGCTCACTCCTTCAATGCCTTCCGGATGGGACAAGATGTCGCTCCGCAGAATAAAGGCTTTCGGGACCGATTTCGATATTACCGTAACGCGTACCGGCAAAGACAAAATCGAAATAAAGATAGATTTTCCGGACGGGTCGAAAACATACTCCGTCAAGACCGGCGACAGCATTCATGTAAAATTTTAATGGTAATGACAATGAATTTCAGGATACGGATACTGCCCATGCTTTTTGTTTTTCTCCTTGCCTCCTGCATAAGGACGGAGAGCGGAGAAAAGGTAATAATCCTGTCTCCGGACGGACGAATAAAAGTGTCAATCCATACCGGCGATACCCTCAGGTATTCGATAACATATGACAAGGACACTATCGTAAAGCCTTCGGCCGTCGCACTGGACCTCGGTAACGGGAAAAAGCTGGGAATTGATTCCGGAAAATTCCGGCTCAGGAAAGGGAATGCCTCTGAAAAGGTCGAATCACCGTTTTACAGACAGAAGGAGTTGTCGGCTGAATGGAACTATGCCGAGTTGGAATATGACGACTGGACATTGTCCATGAGAGTTTATGACGAGGGAGTGGCGTGGCGCTTCGAGACCGCTTTCGACGGGGAGGTCACTGTCAATGGGGAAACGGCAGAATTCCTCTTTCCGGGGGACCCTGTCGCATGGGTCCCGTACTCAAGGGGAAATGACTTGTACGCCAATGCTTTCCAGAGTGAATATACCTGCGAAAAAGTTAGTGAATTCGGCTCTGCATCCGCTTTGTCACTCACACCGTTAGTTGTCCGGAACGATAACGGAGTCTGTCTTCTTGTCGGAGAATCCGACTTGCGCTCCTACCCGGGAATGTTCCTCAAAGGGACCGAAGGAGGATACACTGCCGATTTTGCGAGACTTCCCGACAGTACATTTATTCTGCAGAAACCACGGCACCAGAAGGTAATAGCAACAAGGCAGGATATCATTGCGCGTACCGAAGGGACGCGTACCTACCCGTGGAGAATCATGGCAATAGCCGGACAGGAAAAGGAGCTTCCCGTCAACAATCTGGTATATCTGCTTGCCGAGCCCCGGCGTCACAATGACATATCATGGATAAAACCGGGACAGGCAGCCTGGGAATGGTGGAACGGGTATGGCATTGAAGGCAGGGACTTTACACCGGGAGTCAATACCGCCACCTACAAGGTTTACATCGACTTTGCAGCCAGATACGGCATTCCCTATATCATCGTGGATGAAGGCTGGTCCGAACCGGATGATATCATGAGTGTCAAAGACGGGGTCGACTTGGAAGAAATAGTCAGATACGGCAGGGAGCGGAATGTCGGAGTCTTCGTATGGGCCGTGGCAAACGTCCTCGATGACAAACTTGAAGAAGCCTGCAAATTCTACTCCGGGGCAGGCATAAAAGGATTCAAGGTCGATTTCTTCGACAGGGATGACCAGGACTGCATGGACATGATATACAGGATTGCGGAAAAAACGGAAGAATACCGGCTGATGCTTGACCTCCATGGCGTCAACAAACCGGCGGGACTTAACAGGACTTTTCCGCATATTGTGAACTTTGAAGGCGTATTCGGGCTCGAAGAACTCAAATGGTCAAGTCCGGACATGCCGCTGTATGACGTGACCTTCCCGTTCATCCGTCAGGTACAGGGACCGGTAGACTATACCCAAGGCTCGTTTACAAACCGTACCGCCGAGGATTTCAGGATCAACTACTGGAAACCCGAAAGCATGGGGACACGAGCGCATCAGGTCGCGGCCTACATCGTTTTCGATTCCCCTCTCGTGATGCTTTGCGACTCGCCGGACCTCTACGAAGCCGAGCCGGAATGCACTGAATTCATTACCTCCATACCTACAGTATTCGACAAAACGGAAATCATGGACGGGAAAATCGGAGAATACATAGTCACACTGAGAGAAAAAGACGGGACATGGTATGTCGGGGCAATGAACAACTGGACCGGACGGAAAATAAATTTCCATCCCGATTTTCTTCCTGAAGGGAAAAAATATACCGTCCGGCACCTTTCCGACATCTCATCGGACAATCCTCAAAAATACGGAATCGCCGAATATAACGTGGATTCCGGTACGGAAATATGTCTCGACCTGGCTTCCGGAGGCGGTGCGGCACTGATAATAACTGAAACCCGATAATCAATTTATATCCATATGAAAATATTCTTGAAAGGTGCGATGTTCCTTGCCTTGTGGGCATTGCTGTCATGCTCGAAACACGAAACAGTATATCTGTCGGATTTTCTGAAAGACGGACAGGCACAGACCGATGCCATGCCAGCCATCAGGCTCGCATTGGAAGAATGCAGGAAAACCGGGGCTTCGGAACTCGTGCTCCCTGAAGGCGTGCTGAAGATTCGCCCCGAACATGCGTATGAAAAGTATCAGTTCATAAGCAATAACGATGAAAGTCTCAAACGAATAGCATTCGACCTTGAAGGGATGAAGGACTTCACCGTTTCCGGAAACAACACCGAACTTCTGTTTACCGGATTCATTTCACCATTCAGTATCGAAAACGGGGAAAATGTGAAAATCCGGGGAATCTCCATCGACTACACCAGAACTTTCTACTCTGAAGGCATCATTGAAAAGTGCGGAAAGGGATATTTGGACATCCGTTTCCCGGAAGACTACAACTGCAACATAATCAACGGCTGTCTTTATTTTACCGACAATGAAGGCATTACCTACAACTACTCCAACCTGCTCGAGTTCGATACGCAGAAAAAGGAACCGGCTTTCCATGTCTGGGATTTCTGGCTCTCCAAACAGACGATTCCGGCGGAACGCATAGACGGTAACCTGATAAGGATTATGCGCAAGGACCTGACAGGGACTCCGGGAAATACCATGGTGTTCGGAGCCGCGGCAAGATATAACCCGGCATTCTTCATTTCCGACTGTAGCGGTGTAAGCATTGAAAACGTGAACATCTATCACTGCGGAGGCATGGGAGTCATAGGACAGCGCAGCAGGGATATAGAACTTGCGAATGTCAATGTGGTCCCTGCTCCGGGCAGCGGGCGAATGATCAGCATTACGGCAGATGCGACCCATTTCGTCAACTGTGCCGGATATATCCGCATGACCGGATGCACATTCCGCAACCAGAAAGACGATGCCACCAATATTCACGGCCTGTATATGGCCATAGATGAACTTCCTGCACCCGACAAGGCCGTGCTGAAATGGAGGAACTCCGGCCAGTACGGAGTCGATTTTCTCCAGCCAGGCATGAATGTGGAAATCGTGGATAACAACACTGTCTGCACTTTCTGCCATGCAACGGTAAAGGATGTAAAAAGGCTGAACAAGCTCACAACCGTAGTCACATTCGACAGTCCGTTACCGGAAGGCGTCAGGAAAGACATGGTCGTAGCCGCCGACGAGGAGTATCCGGATGTCCTGATTAAGGATTGCCATATGGCTGCAAACAGGGCGAGAGGACTCCTTTTAGGCTCACGCGGGAAAATCGTGATTGAAGACAATTATTTCCACATAGCAGGAGCTGCCATACTTTTCGAAGGCGACGGAAATTACTGGTTTGAACAGTCCGGCGTGCGTGATGTCGTTATCCGGAACAACGTATTCGAAAACGGGAACTATGGATGTCCCGGATGGGGTGCCGCCTGCATTGCCGTAGGCACACGTATTCCTGACCTTGACGGACCTGAATGCTATCACAGGAACATCCTGGTGGAGAACAA
>CALUQC010000125.1 GCA_944322805.1 uncultured Bacteroidales bacterium
TATGATCGAGCATGGTCTGGTCTATCGGCAGTTCATACTCTTCGGCAGCCTTTTCAACTTCCTCCTTGAAATTTATGGCATTGATGGCTACGAGGAAACTTTCACCCGGCTCCAGCAGGTGTTCCTGACCGCTTCCCGGCACGCGGATAACGCTGCTGACATATACGTAATTGTGGTCTAAAGTCTGGTCTTCCATTATGGATACGGCAGGTGCGGACTCGAAATCCGCAGTAGCGGGCGTCCATGCCTCGGCTATGTGGATTCCGTCTATATAAATGGCCTCGTCGCCGTTGTTGTACAGTTCGAAGAAATGGTCCTTCACCATTGTGGCTCCGGCCACATCATAATTCATGCTGTGCCCTGAATAGAATATTTCCTTGATTATCAGCCCGTCATACGGACTGTCAGGGTCAGTGGAAACGGCTGTCAACACCATTGTCACCTCTGTCTTCTCTTGCGAAGATACCAGAACGCCGTTCTTTACGCCGTTTACGGTGACATCCTCATAAGTTCCTGCAGCAGTCACATTGTACGTACCTGCTATAAGTTCCTCGAAAAGGGCGATCCCGTTTTCACCCGTGGTCTGCTCATAAGTTACCCCGTCCGCAGTATTGAGAATGGTAACCGTCAGGCCGGAAAGAGACATTTCCGGATATTCTTCCGGAGCTTCGAGAGTCACGCTCAGGGAGCCGAGATAGGATTCATCGTCCATGTTGTCCGTACAGGAGACGGACAATAACCCTGTTGCCCCGAGGCAAAGGATCATGACAGAAAGAAAATTGAAACGTGTCATTTGTTGTTTGTTTTAGAGGTTATGGTAAAAGTCATGGTAAAGCCGAAATTTATGTCCCCGTTCAGGGTGCGCCGGGTATCGTTGAAAACGTAGGAAGGGTTGTACCACAGGAAATTGTTGGCATACAGGCTGAACGAATGGCCTTTTTTCGTTTCCTTGCGTATCTGGAGGTGAAAATTGGCATAGACAGGCTTTTTGTCGGTAATCTCCAAAGAGCTCGCCTCGCGGCGCAGGTCTGCATACTGGTCCGTGGACCTGTCCGCCTCCGGGATATCATGATAAACACCTTCCCCGTCATAATAGGCTATCGGATACAGGCTTCCTCCCACCGGCTCCATATAGTCCACGAACGTAATCTCCGAACTCAGGGTAAAAATCAGCCTCAGTACGGGAATCTGCTGTATGGCGGTTATTCTCCCGGAACCCGACCTTGTTATGTACCTGGTATTCTCGTAAACGCCGTAACGAGCCTTTGCATCCCCGACTACATAGCGGGAAAGTTCCATGTAGTAACCGTGATTCTGCTGGGTTGTCCTGATATAGCTGCCCTGGATATTGAATTCGGTGTGTGTGCTTTCGATTCTGGCCGGAATCAGAGTCAGTTCTACCCCGTCCGAAATTTCCTCCAGCGAGTTTTTCATCACGAGTTTCTCTCTCGGCAGCAGGTCTATGTCCCCTTCTATCGGACGCACCGCAGGAGGCTCGCCCTCCGGAGCATCGACGACTTCGTAATTCTGCTTGTGCAGCATGATAAGTTCAGGAGATAGAGACACCCCGTTTTTCAACATTTTGTGATATGCCGTGAGCCTTACGGTCAGCCAGTCCGATTCCCAGTCCAGTCCGCCTTCCAAAGTATTGGTATGACTCGGCCTCAAATGCTCGTTGCGGGCTTCATAGACGTATGTGCTTACGATAGCAAGCCTTTCATCCGGATTAGTGGCATAGTAACTCAGATTCGTATAGTCGAAATATGCCGGGCCGGGATACAGCTGCACCATAGCCGGAGCCTTGTACGCAAGTCCCCAGGCCGCCCGCAGCGAAAGGCGGTCCCAAAATTTAAGTGTAGCGGAAAGTCTCGGTGCGAGCAAATGGTACTTGCTGTTCATGAAATCGTATCTGAGACCGAGACGTAGATTCGTGCCGACAATATCCGAATCGTTCTTTACGGTAGTTTCGTGATAAGCCGAGAATGTCGTCGATGCCGGTATTTCATAGAAATTCGCATTTCTGGCTCCTATGCCTCCAGCGGATGAAACGGCATTGCCGACTATGGATCTTCCGCTTCCGAAATTCTTGTCGTAAGTGTATTGCAGCCCTGTCATGAAGTTGAAGGACCATTTTCTGCGGCTCAGGGATTTGTTCCAGTCGAGGCTGGCATTCAGGTTGACAGGCAGACCTTTCATGATCTGCTCCTGCTTGAAGAATATGGAAGAATAGCCGGTGATGTATGTTCCGGACTCCAATGCCTCTATCAGAGGCAGAGGGCCCGTCCCGTAATCCATGTAATAGGAATACTGATTGTCCACGCTTCCGCCGAGAGTGTAGCTGAGACTGCCGAATTTCTTGAAAGTCATGTCTCCGGTGATGCTCAGACTGACATTCTGGTTGTTCACTTCGGTCTCGCTCGGCATTTTTTCCTCAGGCTCGACCCGCTGTCCGTTGAAGCCGAGATATGTCTGGAGGGCGACAGTATTCGTCCAGTTCAGTTTTCTGTTGACGGTAGTCATCCACCTTAGTCCCACGGAGGCATTCTGATAGAAGTTCTTGCGCTGTACGGGACTTTCGTCGGCATAGGTATAGGACACGTCGGCATTCAGGACCCCGCCTTTTCTGCCGAGGTCGAAACCCTTGGACAAAGCGACCTGGTAAGAGGTCGAATTCATGCTCGCGGAAATGCTGAGCGGAGAAAAGCCTGTCTTGTTTTTGACTATGATGGTGCCGGAAGCCAGATTGCCGTATTTGGCCGATGCCACACCGGTGATGACCTCGACGCTCTGGATGCCGGATGCCGAAATGGACCTTAGATCAATACCCCCCCCCACGGATGAATAGCTTGCCCCTATGCCGGCCGTGGGATTCGCCGTCTGCATATTTGCATCGTTGCTCAATGCCATTCCGTTTACGATGACGGATGTCCCGAAATTATTTATATCGGAAGTAACGGCAGAACGGAGGTTGGCCTGCTGGACGCTCATGAAATCGGATGCTCCCATCTTGTTTCCCGGAAGCAGGGTCAGGATATCGCTCAGATTCATGGCCTGTATCTGCTTGATGGCCTGGTCGTCGACCCGGTAGACGCTCGTACCTTTGTTGCTGTTCACGGCTGTCGCAGTCACGACTACCTCGTCCATGTTGAGGGCTTCCGGCTGTAGCGAAAATACAAGAGAGTCGATATCTGATTTCACGTCTGCGCAAAACTCTATGGTCCTGAAACCCATAAAGGAGATTCCTATTGTGTTCCTGCCCTGAGGCAGGCGCAGGGAAAATCGCCCGTCATGGTCCGTATATGTGGAAATGAACAGGTCTTTCTGAACGACCGAAACGAATTCCATAGGTCTGCCATTGTCATCGTACACCGTTCCGGACACGTCATACTCCTGTGCGGCAACACATAACGCCGTCAGAAACAAGACGAAAACAGATATTGTGAATTTATTCATATTTACAGCTTCGGGGATTAAGCCATAATCGGTTGGTTGCAAGTCCGTACGCCGGAAGTAAACCCGGATTGTTACAAATATAGACTTTTTTCCGGATAAAAGCATGTTTTACATGGAAACTGTCCCGGAATTTTCTCAATGGGGCCATCTTGAAATGTCATCCCGGGAGGAATCGTCCCGGCCGGGATGGCAGGGAGGCGGGATTCGTACGAAAGGAAAGGGGTGGCAAAAAGGAGGTTTTTCAAGGCCCGTCATGATGGGAATAGCCTCCTTTTTGTCACCCCTTCCATGCAGGGTATGCGCCTTATCGGGCAATTACCAGCTGTACCTTTCGGCCATCAGGAACTTCATGTTTCTCAGGTCCATGACGATATAGTCCGGCCAGAAGGCGAAGTTCCACCATGATTCGCGGACGTCGTAGCCGCCGTACATGTCGGTCCACACATTCTGTTTGTCCGCCCCGAACGGGATAGTGATATTCGTATCAGGCGTATCGTCCAATCCGTCTCCGTCGGCATCTTCCCGGACAGAGCCGAGAAACCAGTCGCTCTGGTTGAATACTTCCACTCCGTCACCGCCTCCGGCATCGAATTCGGCACCGGCCTCTATGGAAAACTTGGTCTGGCCGCCCCTCATCCTCCTGTCGATATCCGTGTCAGGATTGATGGCGAATACCAGGATCTGGGGATCAGCCACGCTCGGGGTGAAGAGGATTTCATTGCCGGTAGCATTCCAGTTTGCTCCAGCCCCGACATACCAGAGTTTGTTTTCCACCACCGTCGTATGTCCGTTCGGATATTTTTCCTTGTCGCCGTCCTTGTACCAGGTCACAGTGTACGGTTTCAGGTCCGTGGCCGGATCATAGACTGCGACCTCCTCTTTCTCTGTATCCAAGACGACACGGTACTGACCCGCAGAAGGGATGCTCCAGACGTGTCCGGAAGACAATGTGTAGGAAGTCTTCTTGCCGAAAGACTCATCAGACGGTACGACCGTACCTTCCGGCATCACTACGGAAAGTTCTCCGGCGGAAAGATCTCCGAGCCATGCGTACACGGCCGGATTCTCGACTGTAGGAGTAAGGTTTATCCGCCCTCCAGGCACTGACGAGCCATTGATGGCTATATGATTGCAGTCTATGACAGTAGGATAGACACCGCCGGCCTCGAACTTGTACGAAGCCGCCGTTTTAGGAGAAGAATAGCCGGTCCCGTCTGCCTTTACGGAAGCTATCATGGGAGATGTGGTCTCGAACGGTGCGCACGGTATATAGAACACGGCATCTTCTCCGGGCTCTACCGACACTCCTTCCACGGCAAGTTCGGCTGTAGCCAGCGACCTGTCCGCCTCCAATGAGCCGTCCGAGAAGTCGAGGCTGAAAGTTCCGGAAAGTCTTGCCTGCCCGTCAGCTATCAGGGAGACGGAAGACAGGTCCATGGATTCGGATGTGGAATTGGTTACAGTCACCTTGATAATCGCAGCAAGATGGTGCATTTTCACTTCCGGAGCCGCCACACCGGATGATTCGGCTGTCCCGTAGACAGGAGTGTCGACATGTCCCGCATCGCCGGCGGCAGTCTGCTTCCCGGTCGAGATATTGACCACCGGAGAAGTGGTCTTCCCGTCAGCTACCATGAAACCGTCGACATACGGATACAGGAGATACCACACGTAGTCCTTTCCATCTTCAGGAGTGAAAGTGTCGGTCACGAACATGTTGCCGGAGCCGGTATTGGTGAAACGGTGCAGCGTATATTCCGCACCGTCATATATTACCGCCCCTATTTCATCTTCGGCCTTCCATGAAACCTCGTATGTCACAGGGTCGAAAACCGTCTTCACCTCCGGTCCCGAAGTTCCCGTATTCACTTCGATATAGAATTTTCCGTCAGGAGCAAGTCCCGGCCCCATTGTCAACGTATCTGAAATTTCTTCCGTACATGACGTCATGACGATGGCCGTAAAGGCCGCTGTATAAAATAATTTTCTCATAACGCTATCCTCCATTAAAATTCTTCACCTTCGAGGAACGGGTCTATAATGAAATTCTCCCCGCCCCAGCCGCTTTGGGCAAATCCGGATTCCGCCGATACACTGACTTCATCCATGACAGGTGTACTGTAAATGTTTTCCATAATTCTGATTTTAATTGATTATTAGTTGTTTTCAGTTTTCTCCACTTCGGGCTGCACCCTCCTGTCAATGTCATCCCGAGCATAGTCGAGGGATCTACTCCACACGGACGTCGGTGACCTTCACCCAGCCCTCCTGCGTAAGGTAATCCTTGTTGACCGACAGATTCAGCCCAGTCACGTGGGTTCCGTTTTCATTGACCTTGGTCATATCCACTATGCCGACAGCCCATATGTAGGCCCCGACCGGCACTTTCTTCATGGAAATATCCATATTGCACCGTACAGGTGCATCATTCAACCATTTGGACAGATCCGCCTTTTCATCCACGAACTCATACAGAGGCTTTTCCGTCTTCATGTCGAGAAGGGCGTATGCCAGCTTGTATTTATAGTCCCACTGCCGGAGATTCACCGGACAATACCCCCAGCCGAGATTCACCCAGCGGGAAGATACCGAGACATCATCCCCGAGAGCCACGGTCGGCGGAACAGACACCCTGTCGGGATAAAACCTGTAGCCGCCGTCATAGATGAACTGCTCCACATATGTGAAAGCCTCCTCGAACCAGGACCGCACCTCGCCTCCGGTACGGAAATCCATCATGTTCACAAGGGCCGCCTTGCCTTCGTCGAACTCGCCTTTCCTGACTTCGGCAGGAGTGTGGTAGCCGTCGCCTTCCATACCGCTCTGATGCCCGTCATTGTCTATGACATACCCACCTTCCAGGATAATCGGGAGCTTGTAGTTCCACCTTTTCACGAACTCCCTTTCCCAGTCGTTGTAGCCCCAGTCCTGGTTCAGCATGCCGAAAGAATCCGCACGCAGGCAATAGCCGTTGTCTATGGCTATCTGCAGCAGATGCTCGCTGTCCGGCTGGGCCTGTGCACCGGTACTCCTCGGATGCCCGATCTGCCGGTGATAGTTGATGACCAAAGGGACCTTGGTGAAGCAGCGGGAATAAAGCCCTGTTATCCACTTCATCGTATTCTCCTTGTATTCAGGCGTATTGTCGGACACGACACCGGCATATTCCTTTACATTACCGTCATCGTCCCAGGATATCGGTTCGAGACCTTCATAGCAGACATTGTGACCCTCGCCCCATTTTCCGAGACCGTAGCCGTCGATGAACGCTATCTTGTCAGGGTCGTTGAACTTCTCTGCAAAGGCCTCGATAAATGTCTCATACCATTCGCGCCAGGTCTCGTCAAGCACGTTCGGAACCTTGCGGTCAGTAAACTTGTCCGGGTTTTCCAGCCAGTATTGAGCGCCTTTTTCAAAGACCCATTCAGGAGTGTTTTCGCCCTGGTCCCTGCCGTCCACCACCACGCGGAAAGCCATGGGCAAGCCCAGTTCCTGACCCCTCTGCCATAGTCTGTACAGTTTGCTGTCAGGGTCGTCCCAGAAATACTTCCCCAGCTCCGGGTTGAAGTCCTTCCATCCGGTCCGCACATAGAAGCAGGAAGCATAGTCCCTGACCTTCACATTCTTCCCGAGGGCCGAGACGTAAAACTCGGTATCGAAATACGAAGGATCGGCATCGGCCGACACGTACATGACCCACCCTGTCATGGGATTCCTTATCACCGACGACCTGTCGGACAATATCTTGATTTCGGTACCCGCATCCGGGCCGTCGGTACCGTCCCCGTCCGTGCCGCCCTGCTGCCCTGTACATGAGAAAGCAAGGAAGGCGGCCATAAAGGCAAATAACAGTCTGTAATGTTTCATGGTTTCTATTTTTTAATCCGTGACAGTCCCTCAGTCGGTTACCGCCACTTTCTTTACCTTGAGCCACCCTGTACCGGTGGTCTCGCCCTGTGTCCCGAGCTGGACTCCGATACGGTAATCCCCCGATTTAGGGTCGCCGGCGAACATGTCCACTATTCCCACGCACAAATCATAATAGCCGGCCGCGACGCCTTTCGGGGCAATGTCCACCGAATATTCGACAGGGCCGCCGTCAAGGGTCCATGCCGAAGGGTCCGCCTTTTCATCGAAAAATATGTTGTCTCCGACAATTTCACCGGTAGAAGTGTTGAGAAGCGCGAAAGCTACCTTGAAACGGGCCTTGTACTGAGGGATATTGGTCGGGAAATAAGCCTCTCCCCTGTTCCTCCAGCGATGCTTTACGGTATATTCCTTTCCGTTCTGCAGCTTGACCGGCACGATGACCTTGTCCGGATAGACGCGGTAGCAGCCCTTCCTGAGGAACTGCAGCACGAGGTCGTAAGCGTCGTTGAACCATGACCAGGTCTCGCCACGGACATAAGACTCGTCATAACGCAGGTCCATCATGTTCACGTACGCGCTTGCCATGGCATCGTATTCCCCCTGACGGAGGGCGCGGGCATCGGAATATTCCGTCTTGTAATTCTTCGGATTTCCTTCCTCATCGTATCCTCCCTGCGTGACTATCCATCCGCCCTCGCCGAGCACCGGGACCTTGTATTTGAAATCAGCGATGAAGTTCTTCTCCCAGCCCGCATAACCGAAGTTCCCGGATTTCATGCCGAATGCGTCGTGCCTCATGCAGAATCCCTTGTTTATGGCGCTTGTCAGCATCTTTTTCGAAAGTTCGCATATCTCAGGATAGGCGTCTGCCGAGCCGTCACGCATGGTACTTCCGACGAACTTGTGATAGTTAGTCACCACAGGGACCTTCTTGAATGCCTGGGAATAGATGTCGGTCACTTTCTCGAAGACAGCTTCCCGGGGTGTCTCGTCATCCGTGGAATATATGCAGGCATGGTATTCACCCCAAAGTCCCATGCCGAGACCGCTTATGAATTCGGTCTTTTCAGGGTCATCGTACTCAGCAGCCAGGGCGTTTATGAACTTGGCATATTCTTCCTGGAAGACAGGGTCATCAGGATACGGAGACCAATACGGCTTCGGGGGATTTGTCCCGAGGGTGAATGTAAAATATCCCTTGCCGGGGGTATGTATGTTTGTCCCGTCGGAAGTCAGGGTACCGTTCGCATTGCTCCCGTATTCCGCTACCATCTTGTCCTTCACGAAGTCGGGGGTGCACTGGGCGTTCGCATCGCGGCTGTCGCATTTCAGGGTGAAGGCGAGTTTCAGGCCTCTCTGTGCCGCACCTTCCTCGAAAAGCCTCAGGCTGCGCGCTAAAGGATATTTGTTCTCGTCGATTCCGTCCTGCCAGATATAGACATTCTCCTCCGGATTGAAGTCAGTCCATGAACCCCTGAGGTAAAGGACGTGTCCGTAGTCGAAGACATTGACAGTCGACTCCGTAGAGACATCGGAGGGGTCGAGGGCCTTGTTGTACGGGAAATTCTCGTATTTTTCCCAGAATTCTTCGACATTCTCTATCAGAGGGACATATATGACCCATCCGCTCAGAGGATTCTGAAGAATGGCATTGGCATCATACAGGATGGACACTTCCTCATATCCTTCGGGGATATTGCTGCCCCAGGGACTTCCGCCTCCGTCATCCGGTCCGGTCTTTTCGCCGCATGACGCCAATGCTGTAGATAGTGCAAGCAGATATAATATTCTTCTATACATCTGTCAGGATTTATTTGGACATGAATGTCACTGTCATGTCGCGGAAATTGAATATGACATAGTTGGTTCCGCTCGGAACTGCCCAATAGGCCGACCTGTAGTCACCTCCGCCGATTTCGAAATCCATAGGGGTACCCATCGTCACTACGGCTCCATTTCCTTTGATTCCGTTTCCATCCACATCGGTCTTGTTATCCTCGTCCCGGCAGTCAGGAGTGTCGAGAGGCGGAGCTATCACACACATGTGATTTATATTGTAGTTTCCGAACGGTCCGCTCAGGGCGAAATCTGTCCTGCCGTTAAAAGCGTTTCCGCTGTAGATGAATATCTTCGGGTCTACCAGGCTCTGTACGAGATTCATGGCCCTTCCATCTGAACTCCAGCCTACGCATGCTCCCCTGAGCCACAGGTCGGCATTCTCATCCATGGTCGTGGTCACGGCGTCGGCGGAAGTGTCATCCTGAGGATACCACGGCACCGAGACAAACGGCTCGTTGAAATCGTTGTCCGGCCCGTAGATGGTCACCTCCTTTTCCTCCAGGTCCACCACCACGCGATACTTGCCGGCCTTAGGGAATTCCCACTTGGCTATTTCCGGCAGCACCGGATTTGTTTCCGTGGAGCCTTCAGCCGGCTCTACCATACGCGCCGGCACCGCTGTTCCGTCCTGGAACTTGCCGGTATAGCCCTCTTCCGGAGCTATATACTGGTAGGCCTCGTCGTACTGCACCCTGATGCCGAGATATCCTGCATTGAAATCATCGTATTCAGCGTAAATATATTCGTTTTCCACAGTCTTTCCGATTTGCTGATACGAAGTACCGGTAGTGACGCCCTCGAGGAAGACCTTGTCGGCGTCGAATACCAGCGGCTTGTACGGACGTATGGTGATGTCTGCCGTCCGAACTTCAGGCATGGCATACTTCGTTCCTCCGTCCCATTTGGCGATGACGCGGAATGAAATGACAGTCTCGAAATTCACGGATTGTCCCCACTTGTCGGTAATCCAGTTCTGGAGCTGTTCAGTAGTGAAAGAGCGGGAATATACTCCTTCATTCTCTTCGAAGCGTACCTTGGAAGAGGAATTGAAGTCGTTGCTTTGGAGATCTATCTCCGTAATGTAGCTCAACGTATATTCTTCCGGCATCTGACGTGCATCAGTCCACGTGAAGGTAAGCACGGCCTCCTCAGACGGGGTAAGTTCGTTCAGTTCTATATAGTCGGTCGAGGCCGTCAGTGTCATGGTCTCGTCGTTGTCGAGTATGTACGAGTTGTCATATTTATCATAATCATCGCTGCATGCGGCCGGCAATGATATTGCCAGCACGGCTGCTCCGATATATATCAATGTCTTTTTCATAATGGCTTCCTGTTATGTTGAAAACTTATACTATTGCCAGTCAGGCAGCTGCCTGAGATTAGGATTCCTGTCTATGTCATCCTGAGGTATCGGCCACCAGTAGCTCATGAAAACCCTGTCCTGACGCAGATTCGGAGTATTGGTCCTGGTAAAGAATGCGTTCTTGTCTGCTTCGGTCGGTCTTTCCCCAGAGTTAGCCTTCTTGGCCTCCAGGTTCATCCCGAAATAAGGTCCGTCGAGGACGTCCTTGGCCTCTTTCCATCTGCGGAGGTCATTCCAGCGGATGCCGGCCTCGCAGCACAGTTCCACCTGCCTCTCGCGATGGATAAGCTCCCTGAGGTCTTCCTGAGACGGTTTCTGGAGCTCCGCCGAGCCGTATTCAGGGATTCCGGCCCGTCTGCGCACCCTGTTCAGATATTCGTAGATATCATTTTCATTTGCCGCGAATTCGCCCTTGGATATGCTGTACTCGTAAAGGCATTCCGAATAGCTGAGATAAGCCTCGGCCAGACGGTACACGATGCCGTGTCTGTGCGCATAGTTTCCTGCGCTGGAGCCTGAATAGTCCGGAGCTATCTTCTTTTTCATGAGATATCCGAAGCCGGGATAGTCCGTGTCAGGAAGGCCGTCCTGCCCCTGCATGAAGAAATCGACGTATTTCGGTCCCGGATTGGTTTCCGTCGAGCCCTGATGCGTCTTACCCCAGTGGAAAGAGTCGTTGTATATCACTGAAAGATAGAAGCGCGGCTCCCTGTTACAGTACATCATAAAGGTGCCTGCCTCGGTGATGACATTGCGGGTATCGCCTTCCTTGCCGTCAGGGTCGTTGTAGAAATACCCGGTCTCCTCCTCCCAGTCTGATTCGGAATATCCTGTCTCGCGGTATCCCGAATCAGTATTTATGTCAGGCGATCCGTCTTTGAGGTATCCGTATATCGCCACTTTCCCGTTTTTCATGAAGAAAGCATCCACAAGTCTCTGGGTCACGCCTATGGCTCCTGGGGCATTGCCCCCGCCCATGCTTCTCGGGGCGGAATGCGAATCGAAATATCCGGAAGTGTTGTCTCCGTCCTCTGTCCTGACCATGATGCTTTCCATATTGCCCTCGCTCTGGTTGAGCATCAGCGAGCCGAGAAGGCTCATGTACGGGTCTATATCCCCGCTTGCGTTTCTTTCCTCATAGAGTTCGAAACCGTTCTCCTCGGCAGTATCTATGAGAAGTTTGTTGGCATCTGCCGCCGCTTTCCATTTGCCGGCATCATATTCCGTCTTGAAAATCGCCTGACCGTCGCAGTTCACGATACCTGCCAGGTCCGGATTCCCGTTCACGAGAGGGCTTGCCGCAAAGGTCAGCAGACGCGCCCTCATGGCCAAGGCCCAGAGGGATGTGGCGCGGCCGTAGTCATTGGCCGAAGGCCAGCTTACCGGAAGATCATTGGCGACGTCGTAAAGCTGGTTGGAGCACCAGTCCACGATATCGTTGAAAGGTCTCTGTTTCAGGAAAGTATCCTCATCCTGTGTGGAAGGGGCAGCCCTTTCTATCAATGGCACCGAGCCGTAGCACATCACTAAAAGGGAGTGATAATATGCGATGAAGAAACGGCACTCGGCCTTCATCATGTCGATTTCGGACTGCGTGACATCCTCGAGCGGATGGGCGTTGTCTATGAATACATACGCCTGCCTTATCCTTTTGGAGAGCTCCGTCCAGTAGTTTATGATGGAGCCTTCGGTAGCGGTCCAGTTTCCGGTAAGGTAAAGGCTGACGGAGTTGCTGGCGGATGACCATTGGGGCGGAGTACACATGTCGTCCGCGATTACGTCCCAGTTCGAGTCCTGATAGCATGACGGGATGCCGGTATAGATGTAGGCAAGCCATCTTCTGAGATTATTGCTGTTCTCGAATGCTGTCTGGATATCGAGCTGGTCATCCGGCCTTTTGTCCAGATAGTCCGAACAGGATGAGAAGACCGGCACCAAAACAGCCATAACATATAGCAATATTCTGTTTTTCATTTTCATCTTGTATTATTGTTTAGAATTTGAATTCAAGACCTGCTGACAAAGACATCATCAGAGGGTATTTTCCGCCGTCATTGGAGTCGAGTTCCGGGTCCCAGAGCTTGAAGCTGGAGAAGGTCAGAAGATTGGTCCCCCTTACGAAAACCCTCGCACTTGAAATGAATGACCTGTCGGCCCATTTCCGAGGAAGCGAATAGCCTATCTCTATGTTTTTCAGCCTGAGGAAACTCATGTCCTTGAGCCACCATGTGGAGGCTTCCTTGTTGTTGAGATTGTCTCCGTATGTAAGTCTCGGATAGAAGACATCCTGGCTCGGGTTGTCCACGGTCCAGCGGTCCTCGTAATTCGAGAACACGTTGTAGAGCGAGCCCTGGCTGTTTCCCGGTATGATGCTCGGAGACAATACCCTCCAGGCTCTTCCGGTGCCCTGGAAAAGAACACCGAAATCGAAGTTCCTGTAGACGATATTCAGGCCGAAACCGTAGACGATTTCAGGATCGACGGTACCTCCGATGGCGGTCTTGTCATATTCGTTGATCTTGCCGTCACCGTTGACATCCCTGTATTTGATATCTCCGGGGCGTACCTGTCCGAGGCCGTTTTCCGGAAGGCCCGGCCTGAGTTCGCCGTATCCCGTTTCGGGATCAATGGATATGAAGTCTTCTTCCGTGTAAAGTCCGAGATCCTCGTATCCGAATATCTGGTTTACAGGATGTCCGGTCTTGGCCCTGTTGGTGCCTACTACGGATATAGGCTCGTCCATCTCGACTATCTCGTTGTGGGCATATGTGAAAGTCCCCATGAATCCGAGGAAGAAGTCCCGGCCGAACTGTTTCCTGAGGTTGATTGTCACCTCGGCGCCCTGGTTTTTCACCTTGCCGTAATTCTGCCACGGGGCTTTGATAAGGCCGGTGGTAAGAGGAACGGATGTACGCTCCATGAAGATGTTGTTCCTCCTCTCGTCGAATACGTCGACAGACATGTCAAAGACTCCGTCGAAGAGACCTATTTCAAGACCGATATTGGCCTTGTTCACCTTTTCCCATGTCAGGTCGGGAACTCCGAAGTCACCTTCCGCCATACCGTTGTAGTTGACATTGGCATCTGGTCCATAATGGTAGCCTTTCAGGGTATTCCAGTCGTCGGTAATCGTGGAGAGGTAGGCGAAACGCCGTCCGCTGAGCGATGCGTTTCCGGTCTGTCCGTACGATGCCCTGATCTTGAGGTTGCTCAGCACGCTTTTCGCCCGCGCCATGAAAGGCTCTTCGGAAATCACCCATCCGACAGCGGCGGACGGGAAGAATCCGTAACGTTTTCCAGGGGCGAAATTTTCGGAGCCGTTGTATCCGAAGTTGAATTCGGCTACATATCTGCTGTCATAAGTATATGAAGCCCTTCCCGCTATACCCTGGTTCCTGTAAGGAAGTTTGTCTCCGTTGTCATAGTTGCTTCTCTGGGCGAGGAGCATGCCTGAAACGGAGTGCTTGTTCGCGAATGTCCTGTCGTAGTTCATGGCGAATTCCAGGTAAAGCCGTCTGTTTCCGTAAGACCCTGACGTGCTGTGCCCGAGAGTGTTGCTTCCGGTAGACGTCCTCTGGATAATCAGGGAGCCGTCGTCGTTTCTCGCCGAAGCGATGCTGTAGTAATCAGGTTTCGTATCACGGGTCACCGTGCCTGACGAATATCTGTCGAAAGAGAATGTACCTTTGATTTTAAGACCCGGCGTCAGGAACTTGAGGTCCTGCTCCAGCGAGAACAGTGTCTCTATCTTTGACTCGCTCGTAGTCTTGTATCCCATCTGTGTGGCCATGGCCCATACATTGTCTTCCGCGCCCTTGGGAATTTCCCCGGTAGAATACCGTACAGGGAAATCGAACGGCACGGCACGGAATGCACGGCTCCATATAAGGCTGATATCCTGGGAAGTGGAGTTCCTGTCCTGGAGATATCCTCCGATATTCACGCGGAACTTGGTGGTCTTGGTGATGTTTATGTCCACATTCGAACGGACATTGTATCTCTGGAGCTTGATGGAAGGGTCCCATTCGCGGCTCGGGTCACGTGTCAGGATGCCCTGCTCGTTGTAGAATGCGGCTACGAGGGAATAGGTGAGGATGTTGTTTCCTCCGGATACCTCGGCAGTCACGCGCTGGTTGGAAGCCCAGTCCTTGGAAATGGCATCTATCCAGTTCACGTCAGGATAGAGGTCCGGGTCGTAATTCTGTCTGGTTTTCAGAATATCGTCCGTGTACATCGGACTTCCGCCCGATTCCACGAGGATGTCGTCTATGAGCTGCATGTAATCGGCCGCCCCGATGTAGTCAGGCAGCTTGACGGGAGTAGTGCCTGCAAATTCGGCCTTGATGGTGACTTTCGGCTTTCCGATTTCTCCCCTCTTGGTGTTGATCAGGATTACGCCGTTGGCTCCCCGCACACCATACACTGCACTTGCGGCAGCATCCTTGAGCACCGAGAAGGAGGCGATTTCCTCCGGATCGATGTTGTTGATGTCGCGCTCGATACCGTCGACCAATACGAGAGGGTCGCGTCCTGCATCCTGGAAGGTGGATATACCGCGAATCCAGAAGGTGGAATTGTCATAGCCCGGCTCTCCGGAACGCTGCACCGCCAGGACACCGGCTACCGTACCGGCAAGATTGTTACTGAGCGAACGCGTAGTACCTACTTTCAGTTTATCCGGCTCGATAGCCGCAATGGAAGCGACCACGGATTCCTTCTTCTGCTGGCCGTAAGCCACAACGACAGCATCCTGGAGCTGGCCGATATCTTCGGCAAGCACGACATTCACCACCCTGCGGTTGCCCACCTGGATGTCTTGTGAAATAAAACCGATGTAGCTGATTTCGAGTACGGCCCAGCGGTCAGGTACCGTGATGGAATAGTTACCGTCGATGTCCGCTATTGCATGCACCCCGGTATTGCCTTTAAGAACGATGGTAGCTCCGGGAAGCGGCTCGCCGTTCTCGTCCGAGACATTGCCGACGACATCGATGGAGCCGTCTTCAGACTGAGAAACTAAAGATAATGAGCTTCCCCCCCCCCATAAACGGAGCTGCTGCCGCTTCAAAAACGGACGAAGCCGGCAACATGGTCACGCATAATGCAAAAGAAAGAATTGCAATGCGTAGATTAAGGATAGTTCGCATATTAATAAAATTAGAGTTAGTGTCCTGCTGTGATATCAGGTCTGTTCACGTACACGCGCGATTGTCCGATTGTCCATGTGCACAGTCTGCAAAATTATTGATAAATATCCTAATGTGCAAGAAATCCATCAGGAAATTCCATGAGAAATTTCCGTCGGAAGAATTTCCACATGGAGAATTTCCGCGGAAAAAATTCCACATGGGAAATTTCCATTATTTATACTCCGACGGCGAAACTCCGAATTTCTCCTTGAAACACTTCGAAAAATAGGATGCCGTGGTAAAACCCACCTTGTACATCACCTCCGTGACGGAGAATCTGCCCTGGGACAAATACAGTGCAGCCTTCTTCAGACGGGTGTCCCGGATGAACTCCACTATGCTCATGCCGGTGAGCTGCTTTATCCTCCGGTATATCTGCTTGCTTCCGTATTTGCTTTCCTCGCACAGTCTTGCTGCGGAGAAATCCGGATCCTCGAGATGCCTCGTCACGATGTCCACCACATTCTGCATCAGCTCCTCGTCATAAGACTTCTCGTCCCCCACTTCGGCCGGCTCCAGCATCTTCTGCTGCCTTGCCTTTGCAAGATACTGCTCATGCTTTATCAAGAGCTGTATGATGCGGTTGTTCAGATAACTGAGGCTGAACGGCTTGACTATGAACGCATCCGCATACTCGAAAGACTTCAGTTCAGTCATCTCGTCATTTTTCCCCGTCAGAATGATGATAGGCAGGAAAGCCGTCTTCAACGAATTGCGTATGGCCCGGCTCATGGCAATGCCGTCCATTCCAGGCATGGCGATATCGGTAATAACCAGATCGATTTTTTCCTTTTCCACCAGGTCGAGACCCTCCCTGCCGTCTTCGGCGGAAAGGAACACGTAGTCCTTTCCGAGCGAGGCCGTGATGAAGTCCCGGATATCGGGATTGTCCTCCACAATCAGTATGATAGGCTTGCGGTCATGCTGCCACACGCTCGACAGGTTGTGCAGGGAGAACTCTTCCTTTCCGTCCGATTTCAGTACAAAGGAATCCGCCTTCATCGTGGACAGCCTGACGGTAAATGAGGTACCCTTTCCAGGCTCGGATACAGCCCATACTTTTCCCTTGTGCTGCCCGACTATGTCCTTTACAAGAGCCAGGCCGATGCCGGTGCCTCCGGGATTGTCATTCTGCCCGGACGGGGCGCGGTAGTAGCGGTTGAAAATCAACGGAAGCTCGTCCGGCGCTATCCCGCAGCCCGTATCCTCCACCCTTATGTCGGCATACAGCATGTCCGAAGTCTCCCCGGCGACACTTACGCTCACCAATACGCTGCCTCCGGGCGGAGTGAATTTCAGGGCATTGGAAAGCAGGTTGGAAAGGACAGACTCCATCTTCACCTTGTCAATCATGAAAATATACCCTATATCGTCCGCGACGAAACGTGAACTTATGTTCCTGGAAGCGAAAACGCCTTCATACCTGTCATAGACATCCTTGACCATATCCTGAATGGAAACGGCCGAAGGGATGAAAAGCGAAGTGCTCCTGCCGTCATCGTTGAACTGCACCATGCGGTCCAAAAGCAGGTGGATTTTCTCGGCATTCTTCATGACCGTGTCCAGCTCCCTCGTCTTCAATGCGTCCGACTCGGAAGCTATCATCCGTCCAGTGAAACCGAGAATTATGCTGAGCGGAGTCTTGAACTCGTGAGACACGTCCGAGAGGAACTTCGTCTTCATGTCCGCGGATTTCAGGGCCCTGTCCCTTTCGATATGCTCGATCTGAAGCTGATGCCTCATCCTCA